>NZ_JAUOPX010000008.1:0-151366 GCF_030547455.1 Motilimonas sp. 1_MG-2023
TGTTGGCAGGCTGGAAGGATCCTTCAAGCACGATTTTTAGATCAGTCGATTTGGATCACATATAAATTTCAAGAGGGGCTGGTGAAAGGTTACCAATCACTTGCTATGTTAATATTCTTAACAAATTAATATTTCTACTTTTATCAGCGATAGGGAAGTTGCTTCATGGCAAAACAAATTAGTTTTGGTGAGCCGGTTAATGATGCTGAACGTTGGGCGTTTAAACTGCTGACCGATGAACTACCGCAAGATTATGTTCTGTTAACCAATATAGAAATTCCCACCCCATCAGGGCAAGCGTTAGAAGTTGATGCCTTAGTTGTAGGTGAATGGGGGGTATATGTTGTTGACGTGAAAGGCTACATTGGTTGTTTAGAAGCGGGTCAGCATGCATGGGCGTTGGATGGTCGCGATGTCGACAATAGCTTAGCTAAAGCTAACTATGTAGCGCGGGTGTTATCGGGCAAGTTGAAACATAAGATTCCAGTTGGTGTTTATGCCCCTTGGTGCCAAGGCATGGTGTTTGTCACCGGCCGTAAAGGCAGCGAAATTGCACTAGAGAAAACCGATGGCTCGTTATCAATTTACACACCTAAACAAATTATTGCTGCCTTAACCAAAGAGTGGGGGTTAACCGCACCGCGTAAGTTCCCGGTGTCGCAACAACAGCGCGATTTAGTGCTCGATACATTAGGGCAAGTAGCATTAGTTGAGCAGCGTAATAACAAAATTCAAGACTTTGAAAAAACCAAATGCTTGTTCATTCAGCACGGTTTAGAGGTATGGCAAGCTAAGTATAATCCAGGTGATTGGAGCGCCCCTTGGCTACTGAAAATTATTGTACCTTCGGCTTTTGATGACAGCGCTAGCCAAACGCATCATGAAAATTTACTGCGTAAAGAGTTTTATCGCTTGCAAACCTTAGCTGGTTGTTCAGGAGTACCTTATTGCGCGCCCCTGATCCAAGATGGCGAGCAACTTGTGCTGCCGGTGCGAATGCCTAAAGGTGAGCCGGTTAATGGCCTTGATTTGAGTAAATTTAGCATTAATGACATTCTCGAAATTTTGCGCTGTGGCGTGTCGTCATTACAGCAAATTCATCGTCGCGGCATGACTGTTGGAGGTTGGGATGAACATTGCGTATTTGTTGCCGAAGACGGTGCGGTTGAATTTATCGACATTAAAGATAACGTTGGCTTTAATGATGACATAAAAGCTTTTGCCGGTGTTTTTTCTACTGCTGCCGCAGCCACTTTAGAGCCTCGGATCAGCCAATGGTTTAAGCAAGCAGCGCTAGGGCGTATCAGTGATTTAGACACCATACGTTCTGATATTGCGGCAGTGATTGCTTATCGCCGACTGTATCCCGATCCAGATATGGTGGCAGTAAAAGCAGAAAATGGCGCAGTGATCGATCACCATTATCAATTAGAGCGATTGCTTAACTTCACCGCTGAAACCGAGCTGTGGAAAGCGCGTCATATCCAAGGCCAGTATGACTGTGCCATGTCCCTTTATCGTAATGTCGATGCGCATTGGTTTCAGCTCAGTAACCTGTTCCGCAGTTTATCTACCTTGTATCATCCTCATATTGAACGCGTGATCACCTTTGGTCAGCTCGGCACCAGCCAAGACTTGTATATTACTCGCGCTTGGATCCCTGGCAGTACCTTAGATGAATTACTAGAAATTGTACCCGGTCAACCTGCGCGTTGGTTTGTGCAGCTGCTAACTGGTTTGCAATATTTGCATAGCTTAGACATTTATCATGGTGCGATATGTCCAAAAAATATTGTTTGTAATTCAGAGCGTGCAGTATTGGTTAACTTTGGCATTGGCTGGGAAGTGGCGACCAGCCAGTATGCCCAGCAATATGCCGACCCGACTTTATGGCGTTTGGAAGGCAGCGCAGAGAAAGACTTGTATGGCTTAGTGGCCAGCTTTATTGATGTGTTGTCAGAAGATGAACTGGTTGGCCAACATTCAACCGCGCAGTTAATTGAGATAGTTAATCAATTTGATAGCGCGCGCATGGACGATAAATTAAAGCAGTTGTGTCGTCAGGTATTAAATTTTGAGGTCAGCCTAACGGCAGGGCAAAATTACATTGAGCTGTTTGAGATGGAAGCAGTGTTGGCGAGCTTGTCGAACTAGTACTAACAGACTCAATGGCTTGGCTATTGAGTCTGTTCGCCGCTATAAAATCGACTTGCTACGAAACAGTACACGCTTACAACTCAAGCAAAAGTGCTTATAGCGAGGGTCTTCATGACAGGTAAGAGGCTGAAAAATCACCTTATCGGAATGACAGTGGCAACAGCGAGCATTTTCATCGTCATCGGTGATGCATTCTGGATGCGATGCGAGATATTCAGGTAAGGTTGGTAGCTTACTCCAGTAGTCATCATTAGGCTTGTTGTAAAAAGCAAAGTAGTAAATTGCCATGGCGATAATTGGCGAACCAAAAACGAGAACTTCTGTTATAAAATCCATTTCAAAACCCCTGCTAAGACATATTATGTCGTGATGTACTTAAGGTATATCCCGAGACATAATATGTCAAAAGGTTTATTGATGTTTTTTAAACATTCCCCACAACAGCGACTAGCTTGCCTTATGTACCCGTAGGAACGGAATTTATTCCGCGAAACTAGCACGCTCGGCGTATGAGATTCGCGGTATAAATATCGCTTATATGGACACCCACAACCACTACTAATTTAACGCATCTGTTGCCATTAAATGATTATCCCAAGCCCATTGGGTATTTACCGCGCTGTTTTTACTCGCTAATGTGCCTTGCCCTGTGGTTAACACAAAGCCGTTCGCGGTGAGCGGTGCCGCACCGCACACATCGGTGAGGGGGGTTATGCTAATCAATTCCCTTGTCGCCTTGTGCCAAATGGCGAAACAATTACCGCGCGGTGACGTGGCGATGATCTGGTCTTGATAGATAGCCACCGAGCCTAAATAATCGTTAAACCTTAACCATTCTTCCTCTTCACCAGCCACTGCCATCGCGTCGGTTTGGCCAAGCTGGTGGGTGTATAATAAGGGGTTGATAGCCTCATCACCTTGATATTGGCAAGCTAAAGCCACTAAGCCTTGCTCGTCCACCGCCAAGTGGCGAATGCTAAGTAAATGATCAGGCAGGCTAATACTTTGCACGACCGCGCCGGTTTGTTTATCTAGATAAACCAAACTAGGGGCCATAGTGGCGAGGTTGACCTTATCGCGGCCATGAGTTTGAATGCCGCCGACCGCCACAATTAAGTGTTGTTGATCGGGGTGAAACAGAATTTCATGGGGACCAATGCCAAATCCAGTTAGCGTGCGAACTTCTTTAAAGTTATTTGCTACGTCATATACGCCAATCACCCCGGCAGAATCTTGGGTGAATCCTTGGCTAGCATAAAGTAAGCCACTGTTATCAAAGCAACCGTGGCCAAAGCAATGACGGCCACTGGGCATTTGATACTGATTTATGGATTGTCCTGTTGCTGGATCAAAACTCAGCATAAACTGGCCCGGTCGACGCGCAAACACCACGGCGATTTCATTATTGGGGGCCAGCGTCATACCGTGCCCGCGCGCGGGCAGGGCAATGTTAAACAAGGTTTGGCCTTGTAGATCGCTGCAAACAAGATGATGTTGTTGCGCTAATTGGGCACAAGAAAAAACGCGGCCGATGTTTGGATTTGGCTGCTCATTATTGCTCGCTTGTGCCGCACTTAGGCTAAAACAGCCTAGTGGCACACTTAATCCAAGCCCAGTCACACCTTTGACAAACTTGCGTCGATCCATGGTGGCTATCTGTTTGATATTCAACTTAGTCACCATCGGTTGCGTTAAAGCCAATGACAAATTTAAGTTTCACCGGCAATACTTCTTGAATGAGGTAAGCTAACTTTTCCACATCAATGCGCATGCGATACAGTTTGGCTAAGCCTTGGTCAGATTTTAATAACTTAACCATACTTGGCTCGGTGGGCCAATTGGCGAGCATGTCAGCGAAGGTTTGTTCAATTTCACCGGCGAGCTTGGGATGCCCTTTGCTGATTAACAGTGCGTTGATGCCACTAAGATAAAGCTGCTGCAAACTGGTGAAACTGGTTTTCAACTGTGTCATTGAGGTTTGTGAGCGCCACGATTCGGCCTGAAATGGTTTGATGTGCTCGCCTTTACCCAATGGCATAAAAAATTTCTTATTGGCAAAGCTAAGTTGATGAGATAGCTCACTGATCCACGCAATATCTTCCGCATTTAGCGTTACCTCTGAGCGCACGGTGGCAGCGTTATAACTCAATTTAGGTTGCTGCCATGCTTGCTGTAAACGTTCACTATTAAGCATGATATTGGCTGCGATAGCTTGACTAAGGGAGCAGTTTTCACGATTAAGGCCTTGTTCAAATAGCAGTAACTCTAGAGCGCCTAAGCCACGTACGGCGACACTCGACTGCTGAATAGCTGCAGCGGTTATCGCTGAATCATCCGCTTGAATGGCTTTAATTTTGCGACCGGTAATGTTCTTTTTGTCGGGCCAAAACTGCATTGACCAAGCAAGGTCGAGCTGGTTAATGGGGCCAATGGTCTCACCTTGAAAGGGCACCCAAGCGGTCATGGTGTTTTGCCAAGCTTGCTGTGCACGTTTGCTGTTGTCTTGGTTGGGCTTGGCGAGACAAGCTTGGCTAATTTGTTGATTCAAGCGCTGACTTTGCAGTAAAAGCTGCTGAGCTTGTTGTTGTTTCAGGCTGATGGCTTGTGCCGCTATCGGCTGGGCGGCAATGGTGGATTGAGATTCAGCCATGGCGCTGGCGAAAACGCCAATAGATAGAAATGCAGCGAAGCAGCTAAACCCAGTAAGAGAAGAAAATTTCATAGTGTTGCCTTTAAATAAAGGAATGTTATCAATTTCAAGTGTGCTGATTTGCTAGCACACTGAGCTCTAGTTATGCGTCAACCCGCTTTACAGTGATTCAAGGAATTTCACCAAGGCATCACGCTGCCCTTGATCAAACCCTAGCACCACTTGTTTTGACGCTTCCGCTTCGCCGCCATGCCACAGTACGGCCTCCATAATGTTGCGAGCGCGGCCATCATGCAGTAAAAAAGTATGACCGTTTACTTCTTGTTGATAGCCTAAACCCCACAGTGGCGGCGTGCGCCATTCACTGCCTGTGGCTAAAAACTCAGGGCGATTGTCGGCTAAACCGGGGCCCATATCGTGTAGCAACAAATCAGAATAGGGGAATATCAATTGCTCAGAAAGCGCAGGTAAAGTATCTCGTTTCGCGGTTTTAAAGCTCGCAACATGACAGCTTTGGCAATTAGCTTGTTGGAATAATTTTTCACCCTGCAGCACTTGTTTGTCGCTGATATTGCGACGTGCGGGTACGGCTAAGTGCTGGCTGTAAAATTCGACAAAATTTAAAATTTTATCACTTACTTCTAGCTTGCCACCGTGAGGGGCCTGTTTACACGCGGTTTGTTTATCGCTGCAATCGTCCTGTAAATTCACTTTAGAAGTTAAGCCCATGTCACCGGCAAAGGCACCGGCATTTTGTTGCATTAGCGTGGGCTGTCCTGCCTTCCAGCCAAAGCGACCAATAGTGCTTTTTTGTTCGGCTGCGTGCCAAACTCGATTTGGTCGGCCTGAAATACCATCGCCATTGCTATCGTCAGGATCAGCGTTAGCCAGTAAGCTAGCCTCACTAATGCTCTCTAATAAACCGAGTCCAATCATCACTGGCGCTACGCGTGCTGACATCATTACATCAGGATGCATGTCGCCGTATTTTAGATCGGTAATGGCTAATGTTGGCTTGCGCAGGGTAACCACAGCGCCATCGGCAAAAGTGACATTAATATCTTCATAGCTAATGTTGATCTGACCTTCTGGTTCAACACCTGGGATCGACATATCTTGCAATTGGCCACCATATACCGGCTCGGCTATCACCCCTTGTTGGATCAAAGCTTGTTGTTGCTCGGCGGTGGTCGCGGGAATGCTTAAGCGGACTAACATTGACACCGCATTTGGGTCGCCAAGCTCTTTTGGTTTGCCGCGGCCATCTTTTATGTGGCAGCCTTGGCAGGCATTGGTATTAAAAAGTGGTCCTAAACCATCGCGGGCATCTGTTGTTGCTGGAGCAATGACCCAAGGGTTACGAAAAAAGCTGTTACCAACACTAAAGTCCATTCGTTTCATCATGTCTAAATTGCTGGCTGGCATGGAAAAGGCATTGGCGCCGGTTTTACTGGTGGTGGTGTCGCCACCGGGCTTGGCTGGGTTGGCCCAGCTAGCTTGGCTAATCATCAGTAAAAGTGTGGTTTTTAAGGCAGCACTGAGTCGAGTTGATTTCATTGTTTTTACTCACCATCTATGTGGTTTTGTTTGCGCCTAAATTATAAGGTTAGGCTCATTGCTCATTTGTCAAAAAAGGGCGGAGAACCGCCCTGAAAGTTATTGCTTGCTAGGCTAAAAGCTTAAAACTCGTGATCAGCCGTATCTGGATTTAGGTTGTAAATACCTAATACGTTTGATGCTTTTTCAATTTCACCGGTTTGTAAAACCAAAGAGCGAATGGAGTTATTCACTAATTCGTGGCCTGCTGCGTTATTGGCGGCAATCAGTTGGTCAAACTTTTGGCCTTGCTCAGCAGATGAAACCAAGGTGTAAACTTGGGTGGTTGCGCTTTTAACCGCTTCAGATGTTTTCAGTGCCACGGCTTTGTCTTTGCTGGCAACTAGGTCGTTTAAGCTAGGGCCAGTTAACTTGCTACCATCTACGCGGGTGTAGCTACCAAACCATACATTGTTAATGCCTTGCTGGTTGTAGTAGTGCGAGTTATGGGTGTTATCTGAGAAGCAATCGTGCTCGTCTTCTGGTGAGTTAGCTTCTAACGCAACCTTCATGCGTTCACCCGCCAATTCACCTAAAGAAAGAGATCCCATGCCAAATAGCATAATGCGCAGACCTTCAGTTGCCGGCTTAGCCGTCAGCGCTTGGCGGTAGTTGTCGGTGTTTTCAGCCCATTGCGCGGTCATCCAAGTTAAATCGTTGTTTAACAAGGTTGATGCTGCTTGTAAGTAAGCCACGCGGCGATCACAGTGACCATTGGTACAGCCTTCACCTTGTACAAAATCAGTGTAAGGGCGTGCGCCAGCACCTGCACCGGTGGCATTTAAGTCTTGGCCCCAAAGTAAAAATTCAATGGCGTGGTAGCCCGTGGCCACGTTGGCTTCTGAGCCGCCTAATTCGTTTAAGCTAGCTAATAACTCGGGGGTAATGTTGGTGGTATCTAGCTTGTCGTTACCTACTTGTAGGCTAGTGCTAGAAATAATATTTGCAGTGGCGCCTGGGTTGCCTAGCTCATGTTGATAGCTTTTAGTGTCAACGTAATCGATCAAGCCCTCATCAAGAGGCCAAGCATTTAGCTGACCTTCCCAGTCGTCAACAATTGTATTACCAAAGCGAAACACTTCACTTTGTTGGTAAGGAACGCGAGCCGCTAACCATGCTTCTTTAGCGGCATTTAATGTTGCTTCAGAAGGGGTGGCGATGAGCGCTTTCAGTGCTTTATCAAGTGCTTGGGCAGTGGTCGCTGAGTCGCTATAAACCGCGTGTACTAAGCTGGCATAATGCTCAACCACTGCTTTGGGCTCGGCAGCCCAAACGCTAGTACTGCTTAACGCAGAACCAATTAATAGTGCTGTTAGTGTTTTTTTCATCTCATTCCCTTTACATCTTAGTTGGGCTATTCGTCATTTTAAATGAAAATGGCAATAGCTCTCATTTGTTGTTTGTGTAGATTGTAAACGCTAGTGAGAATGATTGTCGATAGTGTTGTTAGTTTATTTTTTGTGCTTTGCTGCTTAAGCTGTAAGGGGAGGCTCGCCAAGCCGATGTGCCGAAAGGCTTGGTGGTGGCGAATTATTGGATCATAAAAGAGTACTCGCCATCTTTATTTTGTGAGAACCCTTTAAAGTTGATGTTTTGCCAGTTTTTAGCTTCTAGCGCTTTAAATAATGGTGTGTCTGGCTCGATCAATTGAAACATGGGTTGCTCAATTTTATTGGGTATGGTTTTGCCTTGAGCATGATCATAAATCAACACTATTGCCCAGCCACCCGCCATAAAGTGGCCGCCACCTAGGCTAGAAATGGTACCGGTTGAGCGGGCATTTAAAACCGCTGCCGAAGTATTGACGGCACTGAAAAAGATATCTTTACCTGGCTGCTTTCCTAACTCAGTAGCAGCGCGCATCGCACCGAAGGCCATCGAGTCATTTGCAGTCCATATGTAACAAAGTCGGCTATGGCGTTGCAATAGTAGCTTGGTCTTGTCATAGGCCGTTTGTTCATTCCAATTAGCGTACACCACTTGCAGTAATTCTGTTTTACCATTTAATACAATAGATTGCCTTGCTCCTAGCTCTCGCTGGTTAGACGCTGGCGTGTTTTTATTACCCGAGATAATTAATATTTGTGCCGGATGTTCGGTGTTTGCAATACCTTTCTCAATCAGCTTTTCGGCTGTTTCATATCCCACCATGTGGTTATCTGGTGTCAGGCTAGCAACCAAAAAAGGACCACCTGGATGATTGAAAAAGCGGGCTTTATCTTGTTTCTTTAAATCGTTTAATAGCATAACCACTTTGACAGGCTTACCTTGGAGTAAATACAGCATTCTCATGGCAGCATTATCTTCATTCACCAGCACTAAATACTCGGGCAATTGCTCATCATCAATCAATTGCTTAACTTTTTTAATCATCAGATACGGATTACGCTCTGCGTGATAGGTGATTAAGTTCAGATCGAGTTGCTTGGCAGCCTCTTGCATAAAGAGATCAACATCATGCCAAAAGCTTTCGCTGGTTTGTCCGGGGTTAATAAACAACACGTCAGGCTGCGGTTTAGCTAAGCTAGATGCGCTCAATAGAGTTGTGGTTAAGAATAGTAAGGTACTTAAACGAGTTAGTATGCGTATTTTTTTACGCTTAATAACCGATTGAATCCAAAGACTAATAGATAATAAATTGAACTGTAAGTTGATCAAAATAAGCAATTATCCGTTTTACTGTGTGCAATTTTTGTTAGGGGCCGTAAAATAAGCGCCCCCGAGATTATTACTGGTAAGTATGAACGCTTTTTCGCTCGCCGAGAATAAAATTTGGCCAACCGATAGTTTAGCAGTGTTAACTGAAGTGTTCGGTTATAGCAGTTTTCGCGAAGGCCAGCAGCAAGTTATTGAGCACGTCGCCCAAGGTGGCGATAGCTTAGTGATTATGCCGACCGGTGGCGGTAAGAGTTTATGTTATCAAATTCCGGCGTTACTGCGCGAAGGCGTTACCTTTGTGGTTTCGCCCTTGATTTCCTTGATGAAAGATCAAGTAGATGCACTTAATGCTTGTGGGGTACCAGCGGCTTACCTTAATTCCAGTTTAACGCGACCACAGCAGTTACAAATATTATCAGCCATTCGTCATGGTGAAATTAAACTGGTTTATGTGGCGCCTGAGCGCTTAATGCAGCCCGATTTTCAAGCCAAGCTTCATGAAATTCCACTGGCACTTTTTGCCATTGATGAAGCCCATTGTATTTCACAGTGGGGCCATGATTTTCGCCCTGAGTACGCCATGTTGGGGCAATTAAAAGCCTTGTTCCCGCAAGTGCCCATGATGGCCCTAACTGCGACCGCTGATCATGCCACTCAACAAGACATTCTACATCGCCTTAATTTAGACCAGCCAAAGATCAACATCAGCAGCTTTGATCGACCTAATATTCGTTATAACTTGGTTGAAAAATTCAAACCCCTTAGTCAGTTACTCACCTACATAAAGGCGCAGAACGGCCAAGGTGGCATTATTTATTGCGGCAGTCGTAAACGTACCGAAGAGGTTGCCGAAAAGCTAAAGCAACAGGGCTATAAAGCGGATTTCTATCACGCTGGTCGTGAGTTAGCAGAGCGCCAAGAGGTGCAAGATGCCTTCATCAAAGATGAGCTTGATATTGTGGCTGCTACCGTGGCTTTTGGTATGGGCATTAATAAACCAAACGTGCGTTTTGTGGTGCATTACGATATTCCAAAAAACATCGAGTCTTATTACCAAGAAACCGGTCGAGCAGGGCGTGATGGCTTAGAAGCGGAAGCCATGATGCTGTACGATCCTGCTGATATTGCACGGGTACGTGGCTTATTAGAAAAGAATAACAACCCCGATCAGTTGCGGGTAGAAATGCACAAGCTGAATGCCATGGCGGCATTTGCCGAGGCGCAAACTTGTCGTCGTCAGGTATTGCTTAATTATTTTGGTGAGCACCAAAGCAAACCTTGTGGTAACTGTGATATTTGCCTTGATCCACCAAAGTCGTTTGATGCCACCGAAGATGCGCAGAAGTCGCTTTCCTGTGTTTATCGTGTGGGTCAAAGCTTTGGTATGGGTTATGTGGTGGAAGTACTGCGAGGCTCGCAAAATCAGCGAGTAAAAGAGCATGGCCATGACAAACTATCCACCTTTGGGTTAGGCAAGCAGCAATCCACCGAATATTGGCTAAGTATTTTACGGCAACTGGTGCATTGTGGCTTCTTGCAGCAAAACATCACCCGAGGCTCGGTATTGCAGCTAACCGAAGCCGCGCGGCCATTGCTTAAAGGTGACATAAAGCTAACCTTAGCGGTGCCACGTATCCAGCCGTTAAGTAGCAAAACCACCAAATCAAGTGGCAGCTCAAAGCTGGCGTTTTTGGATTATGACAAGGCGTTGTTTGCCCGTTTACGCAAACTGCGTAAAGAGCTAGCTGACGCCGCCGATGTGCCACCTTATGTGGTGTTTAACGACGTAACATTAGCGGAAATGGCTGATTTGAAACCACGCAGCGAACGCGAATTCCTCGAAATAAGCGGCGTAGGTTATACCAAGCTTGAAAAGTACGGCAGTCCTTTTTTAGCAGCAATAGCAGAATACGAAGATGATTATTAACCCGTCATTTATTTAATTAGCGTATTTTATTTGCGCTTAAGGTAAGCAATGAACTCCCTTTTTCCCGGTAACTGGTCGCTGCATATGCGTAGCGATGAACTGCAACTGTGCTTTAATCCTGAATTCGACCTGCACTTTGATAACTTCCCTGAGTTTGCCGCGCATCTTACCACGTCACTCAACCTGAAATTGGTACAACAAGATATGGCAGCCGACTCCTATTGCTGGGTGATCAACGATGCTGACAAGCACTTGCTACTCAACTATCAAGAAATGAGCCAAAGCTGTTGGTTTTGTGTCACCCGCGAGGATGATGAAGCGGTATTACTCAGCTTAGCCAATCGTTTAATCGCTAAGTGAACCGTAAGCGTTAGCTTGCCCTATCAATGGGGCTTAGTGTATTGGCAAAGCGCGAGCCCATCACATGGGTGTAAATTTCAGTGGTTTTAACATCTTCATGACCCAGTAAATCTTGCACTGTTCTAATATCAGTACCGTTTAGCAGTAATTGAGTAGCAAAAGAATGACGAAAGGTATGTGCCGTGACCCGCTTGCTTAATTGACTGGCGATCACCGCCTTACGCAGTGCTTTTCTAAACGCGGTTTCGTGGAGGTGATGGCGGCAAATATAGCCATCGTGTGGGTGCTCACTACAATGACTTGAAGGAAAAAGATATTGCCAAGCAAAATCGGTTGCAGCACTAGCGTATTTTTTTATTAGGGAGGCGGGCAGCGACGTTAAACCAAAGCCTCTTGTCTTATCCGCAGCATGAATGATGTTAACTTGTTCAATTTGATCACGTAATAAGGGCTCCAATTTGTGCGGCAATAATGTGTAGCGATCCTTGCTGCCCTTGCCACGGAATACGAACAAGGTGTGGTCTGCAAAATTGATGTCTTTCACCCTTAATTTTAAAGCTTCGTTGATTCGCAAACCGCAGCCATACAACAAATTAGCGAGTAGCCAATATTTTCCTCGCAAGTGACTCAGCACGAGCTGCGCTTCTTGGTGACTTAACACCGTTGGCATGCGCTTTTCTTTTTTGGTGTAGCTATAACTCAGCCCTGTTATCTCCATGTGGAGAATGTTTTTGTACATATATACCCAATCAACCTGGAGATGCTTGATTTCAGCAAGATTTTACACGCGTTTAGGCAGGGCATTGATTGTAGGTAATGGCTTCCCCTTATCAAAATCAATAACGCAGCATAAACGCCTGTAAAACTTGCCCTTTGGGAGCGCCGCCGTGTTTCCACTACGTTGTTACGCTAATTTGAAAGGTGCCTACATTCCTACATTAGCGTGCCTAGTATTGAAAACACGGTGGCGCTCTGAAACATGCATCTTCAAGTTGATTGGGTATATATTAAGGCGCACAAGGCTAAATTTTGTGTGCTACTACTCACCTTGCGTACATTCGCAAGGTAAGAAAGAAATTGCTCAATTTCGGTGTTTGCCATCTCATTTGGGTGGCGCATGCGATGGAAATAAATGAACTGGCGAATCCAAAATAGATACGTTTTTTCGGTTTGCAAGCTATAACGACGAGCGCGTAAATCTGCTCTGATACTCTCTATAAATGGAGATTTCGCCATGACCTAGCGCCTCAATTGTTGCTGTTTATTTATACAGTTATAATGGCGTTTGGCTAGTTTTGCCAAGTTTTGGCGCGGTAAATAAATTGTAAAAGTCTCGCTTTGTTCACACCTCATTTCTAACGCTTTGATATATAATCACAAAATAAGTCAGCCAAATCCTTTATGGGGGCCAAATTTGGTCTCGGTAAATGCTAGGCTCGCTTGGTTTTCCTCTGGGCTCAGCGTTAATGGCGAAAAGTGGTGGTAAGCGGATGATAAATAATTATTTTAATGGGTTAGGCCTAGATGGTAGTGTTTGGGTTTATCAAGAAAAACGTGTAATACGCTGTTAAATTTCGAAGCACATGAATCAAGATATATCAAATTGTTCAGAATGTGGAAGTGACTATTTCACCGAAATCTCTGAAATGCAGTCTATGTGCCCAGAGTGTTCGCATTACTTATACGGTTATGAAAATTGTAAGCATGTATTTAAAACAGTAAGGTGCCATAAGTGTTACTGGGATGGGTCTAGCACTCCATATATTGATAGTATAAAAACTACTAAATGACGAAACCGTTCAAAAATTTAACAAAGCTATTCACCGGAACAGCAGTCCTTCGTTGCAATTTATGCACTACGCTGCCGCTCCGTTAACATAAATTACAACTACAGCCCGCTGTCCAGTGATAGCGGCGTTATGTGCCAAGTCGAGTCCTGTGGTCTATTCATTAAAAGGAGTTAAAAATGAGTGCTAGTGAATCTAATAGAAGAATAAAGTTTTCATATCAGTTAGATAACTGGGATTACGAAACGGGCGATCGGGCATATTTAAAAGCAAATGCTAGAAAATTAATTCCTTCTGAGTATACCCCAGAAATGGATGGTTCGCTGTATTGCCCCGCTTGCTTCACTAATTTGAACCGAATACCGAAAGAAAAAGAACATTTTACTAATGGGCGTGATGCTTACTTCGCCCATATGACAAAGTTCAAAGATACAAAATGTGATTTGAAGTCAATAAAACCAGAAGGTAAAAAATTTAATAATTGGGAGGAAGCTAAGCAAGCTATTGATGATGAGAATTTAGTGATTATCAGTAGTTTCTTAAAATCAAAGCCAGAACCCAAAGAAGATAGCCCTGCTGTTTATGACGAAACTCCAGTAGAAGATCAGGACGGCCCTGAAACAGAAGTTGCCATAGGTCGTCATAATGGTGAGAGCTTTACATTACCGAGTAAGATCAAGACCGTCGCTGGCTTATGTCGAAATTTTGATGAAAACCTTTATAAATATTTTCACCTGCCAGGTAAAAATAATGCTATTCGGTTAATTGATTTACTTAAAGATGTTAAATCAATTTCTGAAGAAGATGACAAACCAAAGTTTTATTATGGTCGTATAATCCGAACAGCTCACTTAGGTGAGCATAAAAGACCAACTAATTTTCGTATGACGTATTTAGATACTGAAGCTGTTGGAGACTTTTGCCTTAAATCACAAGACAAAGACCAAAAAGCTCATGGCATTACAGATGATTCAGTTGGTCGCATCGTTATAGTTTATGGTACCGTTCAGGAAAACGGGACGGGGTTGTGCTTCCAAGGACTTGGTTGGGGAGAGTTCAGTTTACTTCCTGAAAAGTATAATCATCTATTAGATTAGGCACTTAACACATATGAGCCTCCCGTTTGTCAAGAGGCACGCTGATCCCTTTGACAGTTTTTTAATCGAATTTAAAGCCAATCAGCAAAGGCGTTTACTTCGCTTTGTCATGCTGTTGTTAGGATATCGCCTACAACAAACACATATTGAGGCTCTCTTAGTGCGGTCTCATCGCTGCCTGTTATTATTTTTCATCCATGAAAATAACAGGGCACTAGACAGTTATCGGTTAACCTCGTGCTGGCACTATTCAAGTCAAAGGTGCTCAAGGCACAGTTAGTTTCAGGCTCAGCCAAGCTGTAAGCGATTTTGCTGATTGTTTTATGCGCGCCAATAAGGTGCCTAATCAAGGCGAAATCGCTTTAAGCATTGGCATAGTGTTCATCGTTACATTAGAAGTCAGGCTTCAATTATCATGATGTCCACGAGATGCTCGCTGTTATCGAGTTAGGTCTTCAGCTCAACTTATTGCGCGACTTAAACGTCAGTTATTTAAGAATCGTTGTTCATCAAATACCGTTTTATTTTTTAACATGAAATAGACGCAACGGCCGAGTTTATGGGCAAGTGCTGAAAGCGCTTTACCTTTACTCATCCGTTTTTGTAATCGATTTAGGTAGGCACGTGCTTTGTCATTGCCACGCAGGTAGAGCACTGCCGCTTCTGAAAATGCCCACTTCAGATGGCTGTTACCAATTTTGTTGCCCTGAGTGCCATAGGTTTTACCGGCAGATTCCGCTTTGCACTTGATGAGTCGTGAGTAGGAGGCAAACTTTTGCACTGATTCAAATCGTTCAATATCGCCGATTTCAAAAAGGATAGTGAGCGCCAATATTTTACCAATGCCAGGGACAGTTCGAAGGATACTCAGGTGAGCGGGCTTTGGCTTGCTGCTCGATGAACCATTCGACCTGAGCCAGCTCTTTGGCGTAGAAATCGAGTAAAGCCATGTCCATATCGATGTTGCGCTGAACGATTGGATCATCAAATTGTTGCCGTAGTTGTTGCCTTGCACTGATGTTTTTGAGATTTAATTCGGTGGCAGGGAGATTGTACTGGCTGTTGGTATTTGCGACATGGGCTTTGAGCATGGCGCCGTGACGAACAATTTTAGTGCGACGTCGTAATAAGTCCCGATCAGCCCGCATGGCTTTCGGATAGGTATAAGCCAGCGGGAAATTGCCACCTCTTAATAAGCAGGCAATTTTAAAGGAGTCGATTTTATCATTTTTGGCTTTGCCCCCGTGAATGGCTTTCATGTAGAGGGCATGGCCTAGGACGAAATCAATGCCTTTCTCGTGGCACCAATCAGAGACCCAATACCAACAATGCATGCATTCAACGCCAACAACGATGTTGCCAATGTAAGACTCAAGTAAGGTCAGTAAAGCCTCCTTATCGGCAGCTATTTTTTGATGGAGGACAATTTCGCCTTGTAAATCAATGATGCAAACATAAAGAATACGGGCATGTAAATTGATACCACAGTAATATGGATGTGCGTTATTATAAAAGTTCATTGAGCTTTCTCCTGTTCGGTTTAGACACCTTAAGCATCCCTCGGTTAGAGATGTGCGGGAGGAGGTTCAATGACTATCAAGTTGCTTAAACGGACAAAAAACAGTTGGCTTTTTGCTCGTCCCTCGCTAATTTTAGCCAACAATTTTATTGCCGCTTAGCAAAGCGTTAGTTTGCTAAAGGCTAGCGGCTAACTAGCCTAAGCTTGCTCTCACATCAGCAATGGTGATGAAGAGTTTATTTTCAGCGTCTTCAAATGCTTGAAAACCATAGCGCTCATAGAAGTGTTTCGCACCGTCTTTGGCGTCAACGATAACAACTGGAAATGCAACGCTATCACTAGCAGCTAGTAGTTTTCTGAGTGCGTCGATAAGCAGCCACTCACCAAAGCCTTTCCCTTTGTATCGGTCATCGACAGCAAGACGGGCAATCAGACCACCAGAGGTGGATGATTGGTGCTTTTTTTGTAACCTATCAGGCAATGCCTTTAAGTCAATTGGTGTCATTGTTAGCGTGTAAAAGCCGATGACATGTGAGTTGTCGCTATCATCTTCCAAAACAAACGTTCTGGTGTTGTCCTTCTTTGCTTGCTGACTCGCCATTACTTTTAAGTAATTATTGAGAGCTTCGATGCCACAGTTGAATCGGTTTCTATCGTGTTTAGCTTTATCTAGAAGTACCGTATTCATCATTGAATTTTGCTCTCGTATCGATCAGCAGCAGCTTTTAGTTTTGAGTTCTGTGTTGCAGGACGGTCTAAAGCTTCCATGAGCAACATCGCATCTGCTTGGCTCAGTTTTAAAGCCTGCTCACGTTCGATGACTTGTTTAGCTTTTTCGATTGCAGCGCTTAGAACAAACGAGTTGATGCTAGACATGCCGGCGATCGCGGCAGCCTTAGTAAGTAAGTCTTGTGTATCGACATCAACTCTAGCGGTGATGCGAGGCAAAGTAGTAGCCATAATGTTATCTCCTGTTGTGTCAAAATGTCACATGTGTATTATGGTCTTAAAGTGTGCAATAAGCAATCTCCGTGTCACTTTGGCACGCAAACTAATAAACAATTTAAGAGTGATTCGGCACGCTTGGCATTTTTCATTTCATCGTTGGGTTTCGTGTTTACGGTGGTATGGTTTAGGTGTGGTGGCAGCGTTGCTCACACCTTAATGCGGCGCTGACGGATCCCCTCATAATTTAAGCATCGCTGTTTGATGGATCACCCGTATATATTCGTAGATTGCCCACTCTATATCCGCGCTACTTTTTCGGTGGTCCTGGGACATAAACACATGAGCTCTCTAATCCCTATTTAAGCCACCGTGAAGTCGTTGCAGGCCCTTGTGTACCCAAACAAGTAGGTAACAAAGTTTACATTTTGTATGTGATGCGTGAAGCGCGAGACTGACGTAAGTGTTTACTAAGTAAATAGTAGGTTCAAGTATTTCAGAGCAGTGATAGGTGCAGTTACAATTGGAGTCGTTTCAATAAGATGCTAATGTATTGTGTAATTGAGCGACCAAGAGTGAGTAAGGGATTTATTCACATAGATTGGTACTAGACGCGTGGTAATTTACGCATGTCCGGATCAGTAATGGATTGCTCTACCGCGATTACATACAAGGAAGCATTAGGTGTCATCAGAGCAAATTGCACGATACATTGTTGGGTTTAGTTGGCTTTACCACGGTATTTTTCCAAAATTATTGCATGTTGCTCCATTAGAAAAAGCAATGACAGCTAGCCTAGGTTTCTCTGACGAAATTTCTTATTTAATTACTAAATTAGCCGGTCTTGGCGAGCTGATTTTTGGTTTAATATTCATCATATTTTATAAAAACCGCACTGTTGTAATGCTAAATATTGCAGGTCTATTTGGTCTGCTGTTTTTTGTTGCTATTTTACAGCCTCAGCTTTTGGTTGGGGCGTTTAACCCGGTTACGACTAACATACCACTGATTGGTTTAAGCTTTATTTTATTAGGTAGGTTGCAAGCTCGAGAGTAGTATAAATTTCATTTGTAACAATATGTTAATGTTTAGCTGAAGGTAGTTGGTTCTGTTCGTTCCTCAACCCCTTAGCATTGCTACACTGGCATAAGAGAAGCAATCTAACACACCGAGTCAGTTCGAGCAGTTTTGCTTAACAGAATATGTTCCTTGGTACCCTGCTATTGAACAGCGGAACATGATGGATAAATGGTTAGAAAAAATAAGCAGGGAGCTTGAAGTCACGCCGGTCTTGTTGGCGCCAAAAGCTTTGTTTTCGGTGAGGTGAGCGTTATTCATTTAAGGAGTGCGTGTGAATCGATTTAAAGAACAGATGCTAGCTACAGAGGTGCTGATGTGGCGTAAAAAAGGATTATTCTTATTAACTGTTTTAATTTGCTTTTTTCCTTTTTATATAACCTACATAACTAGCCAAGAAAGCTTAGAATATAATTTATGGCAATTAAGGTACTTTATAGCAATTGCGATAATACAAGCTGTAGCCCAAATCACCATTGCTTGGTACAACTTAAAAAACAAAGTGCCTAATTATCTGGTTCTTAGCTTTGTTGTGATGATGATGTTTTTTCAATTAACATTTGGTTTAACCGTCATTTTACTTACCAATGCATAACAAATATGAATCGGTGTCGTGAAGTCGACGCTCTATATTCGGTCGTAGAGGGATGACCTTTTTACAGTAAAAGTCGAAGGCCCATTCTATTAGGGCGAATGCATGAACGAACAATATTTGAGTGTGATCTTCAAACAAGTAACATTTTATGATACGAAACGCCGTGAAATCATCCTTGATGGCATTAGCATGCTGCACTTAATTAACTCTTGCCTGTTAATAGATTGATTAGCCATACTGATTGATAAAATAGTCAAATCGGCCTCAATTAGGCTGTTTGGGCTTGTTCGTTGAGGTGGCTTTTGTATAATCCCGCCTCGAATTTTTGGGTTCCCTCACCCCAACCATCAAAAAGGTACAATATGAAACACACACCCTTAATGCAGGCAAAATTTGCCTTGCTAGTTCTATCGCTATTCCATATTGGCATCATTGCATCCAGTAATTATTTGGTGCAACTGCCTGTGACTATTTTAGGTATGCACACCACTTGGGGCGCATTTACCTTTCCGTTTATCTTTTTAGCAACCGATTTAACCGTGCGCATTTTTGGTGCCACGCTGGCGCGTAAAATCATCTTTGTGGTGATGTTACCGGCTTTGGTTATCTCGTATTTGCTGTCGGTTATCTTCTTTAATGGGGAGTATCAAGGCGTTGCTGGGTTAGCGGAGTTTAATACCTTTGTTGCGCGTATCGCTTTAGCGAGCTTTTTGGCTTATTGCTTGGGTCAGCTGCTGGATATTTCAGTGTTTAATCGTTTGCGTCAGTTACGCCAATGGTGGGTCGCACCCGTAGCATCGACCATTTTAGGCAATTTACTCGACACGTTAATCTTTTTCTTTGTTGCGTTTTATCAATCCAGTGATGCCTTTATGGCTGCACATTGGTTTGCCATTGCTTTGGCTGACTATGGTTTTAAGTTATTGATTAGTATATTGGTATTTTTACCTTTCTATGGCGTGATACTCAGCAAAATACAAAAATACCTCATTAATTCTGGTCGTTTATGTGATCAAACTAAGGATGGCATGACGGAAGTATTAGCTCGCTAATGCTTCCTGAGTTAGAATACGGCGTTTTTTTGCACTTGTGTCAGGCATTCAGAGGTAACAATGGCCACAGAAACTACCGGAGCGGAAGATATTTTTGCCGATATTCGTCCCTATAACGACGATGAAATTGCCGGTGTAATTCAACGCATCACTCATGATGACGAATTTATTGCCGCGATGACTAAGGTTCGTTTTCCGCGTTTGTCTGGTTGGGCTCCTTGGTTAATGCGGCCTATTGTCAAGCAAGCTTTAAGCAAAAAGTGGGCAGGGTTAGACTCGGTTGACAAAGTGCAAGCGGAAGTGGCCGCCCACATGCAAAGTATGGTCACTCGTACTACCTCTAAGGTGACTTTTACTGGCCTTGAGCAATTACAACGCGACCAAGCGTATTTGTTTGTGTCTAATCATCGTGATATTGCAATGGATCCTGCTTTTGTTAACTGGGGTTTATTTCATAATAACTTCGGTACGGTGCGCATTGCGATTGGTGACAATCTACTGAAAAAACCTTACGTAACTGATTTAATGAAGCTTAACAAAAGCTTTATTGTGAAGCGTTCTGCGACGGCACCACGTGCCATGATGGCGGCGTTTTCGCATCTTTCGGCTTACATTAAAGATTCATTGAACACAGGCAATAATATTTGGATCGCGCAAAAAGAAGGGCGTGCCAAAGACGGTTTTGATAAAACCGATCCCGCTATTATCAAAATGTTTTACATGCACGGTAAAAAGCAAAAAATACCTTTTGCTGATTATGTGAAACAGCTGAAGATAGTACCTGTGGCAATATCTTATGAATTTGATCCTGGCGATGTTAGTAAAGCGAAGGAGCTGTACGCGACGGAGCAACATGGCAAATACGAGAAAAGTGAGTTTGAAGATATTGTCAGTATCACGGAAGGCATTACCGGTAAAAAAGGCCATGTACACATCGCCTTTGGCCAGCCGTTACAAGATGATTATGATGATGCCGACAGTGTTGCGGCAGCAATAGACGATAGCATTTATCGCCATTATTATTTGCATCCTTCAAACCTGCTTGCGGCAAAAGTGTCTGAGGCTGATAAAGTGTCTCTGGCGGATCGCCAAGCGTTTGAAGAGCATATGAATAAGGTGCCAGAAGAGCTACGTGAGCGTGTTTTAACTATGTATGCTCAGCCCGTTTTTAACCGCGCAAATCTTTCTGTTTAATCTCGCTTTTTTGCTTGGCTTTTATCTGCGAATAAAAGCCAAGTGAACCCGCTATACCCATTATCTTTGTTTTAACTCAGCTCTTTACAGTTACTTATTATGCTATGTTGTGTGCTGTTTTAGTTGTTGGCTTTATGTTTGTAAGCCGGCTTTATTAACAACATCGTTGTAAGCAAGCATAAGGGGATAGATGTGATCACTCGCTTACCTAAATGGATTGAGTTAGGCGCTTTTTTTTTGGCTGTTTTGGCTGGCTGCGTCAATTCGATTGGTTTGTTGGGGTTTGAACACCAAGCGGTTTCACATCTTTCTGGTTCGGTGACGCAATTTGGCGTCGGACTATTAAGCTTTAGTAATGGTACCTTTCATTTACTGCTCATCATTTTAAGTTTTCTTGGCGGTGCCATGATCAGTGGTGTATTGATTGAAAATACCGCCCTGAAATTGGGCCGTCATTATGGCTCGGCGCTATTGATTGAGTCGGTACTTTTATTCCTTGCTATGTTGGCCTTGTTGGATGGTTCAAACAGCGGCCATTATTTTGCTTCAGCGGCTTGTGGCTTACAAAATGCATTAATTACCACTTATAGCGGCGCTATTGTTCGCACCACTCATGTTACTGGAGTATTTACCGATTTAGGCTTAATGCTGGGAGCCAAGTTGCGAGGCCAGCCTTTTGATCGGCGTAAAGGGATTTTATTCCTGATCATTATTATTGGCTTTACCCTTGGTGGTTTAATGGGCGCGATTTTATACCCAGCTTTACATTATCTCTCGTTATTAGTTCCCGCTGCGATGGCGTTTGTACTGGCGGTTGTTTATCACATTTGGGTTAGGAGTTAACTCATTTCAATGAAGTTAAGACTATGGCTAGTTGCCATCTTTTTCTCAGGCTTGTTGTTGGCCACTGGGGTGCTTACCTTGCCGATATGGTTTACAACAGTGTATAGCCTGATGAGCGTGCTGACTTTTGCGTTATATGGCAAAGATAAGTCGGCAGCACGGAAAAAACGTTGGCGGGTTAAAGAGCGTACCTTGCATCTATTTGCGTTATTTGGCGGCTGGCCGGGGGCAATGCTGGCGCAGCAAAAATTTCGCCATAAAACGCAGAAACAACCGTTTCGGTTTATTTATTGGCTAACGATTGTTACCAACTGTGCGGTTCTAGTTTGGTTGTGTACGAGTGATGGCCGTAGTTTTTTGCAAGTGTTGCCGACTGCTTCTGAGCTAGGTTTGGGTTGGCCTAATGTTTTTTAGCTTGGATATCTTGAGTTGATTAGCAACCAGCAAAAGAGGCTAACATGTTGACGGCAATAAAAAGTCTACTGCCGACAGAGGTCACTTTTATTATTAAAATTAACCTTTTTTAGTTAGCTTGATACCGCCAGGGCCAATCAATTCACCACTCGCTTGCACTGTGTAAATTTGCGAGGCATTTTCGTTCATTATTACTTTGATTTCATCGCCTTCTTTTTCAAACTTAAACTCGGCAATTTTGTTACCAGCCATTGATTGAACCATATGGCCGTCTTCTTTAAAGTTAAACTCTTGCATACCGCCAGCAGCGGTATAGTTGCCCTGAAAGCTTTCACCGCCACATGCTGCTAATAACATAAGAGATAAAGAGCCTGCCGCGATCATTTTTACGTTTATCATCATTTTTTCCCAAGTTGATTAAATTACAGAGCAAAATAAATTAATCGTGAGTTTAATAAAATTTATTAGTAAAAACTATATCAATTAAATGTATTTTTTGTGTTTTTAAATATAGGTAGACTGCGCTAGGAGACATCGGTACTAAGCGGTTATTGCAGTGATCTTGATGTAGAAATGAGCCATATTCATCATTTTTGCTAACAAGGCACCATTTCGCTAGGCCGAGAATGCTGTAATTGTTGTGCTGCGGCAAGAAGAGCTTAGCGATTAAATGGCTCTTTATCCAAGGCTAGGGCATAGTGAGCTTCTGTCTACTCTTTATTAAGGATTTCCCTTGGCGATTACTGCTGATGCTATGGCAACACAACTGACGGATTTATCTTGTCGTACTACCTTTTCGATTAAAAAAATCACCGAATATATGCTGCCAGATTCAAAAGAGTCGTTTTACTTATTACTTGATGGCTCGGTGCCGCTGTTAGTGATCCGTCCTGCGTATGAAGTGTTTCTGGCTGACTTAACCACATTGTCTGGCGTTCATAACAAGAAGGGTTATTGCCACTATTCTGAGATGACGCGCTTCCCTAAGCGTATTCATAAAAGCGCCAATGAAATTCACTATGGTTTAGGCTTTCGCTTTGATGACTTAGCTGCGGTGGAGTTGTTTATTCAAAAATTGATAAGCATCATTAGAGGGTAAAATTAATGACGTTGCTTGGCCTTTGGTGATTGTTATTTAGCGGTAGCGCCCCCATTATGGTTTTAGTTTAAGGCTAAATAAGAGTGTAATGTGGGTTTCATTCGGATACTAATGCTGTTTTGTTGTTTGCTCGGGGCTTCTCATGCCACCGCTGGCACGGACACGTCTGTCAAAATGACTCAGTTATCCTCGGCTTTATACACTGATGCAACGCAATGTGTGATGACTGATCAGCAACCACAAAGTTCGCAAGTCTCGCCAGCGTTCGACTTAAGTCATGGCATTCATATTAATGGCGCCAAGTTACGCGTGGCTCATGACGGGCCAAGTGATGGAGACGGAGCACCGACTTATGGTTTAGTGTTTGAGTTTGCCATTGAACCTAGCTTGCAGCTCGCATTAGGGTACGTTGAGCCGTTTAGTCCGCAGCTCTCTTGGATGTTGCATGCGTCATCGCCAGCCTCTCGGTTAGGAGCTTGGAAAGACAGTAATTTACAATACCTTCCCCAGCAGTATTCCCCTTCTTTTACCTAGTTTTTGCAGTGTTGTTGCCTTAGCGCGACAAGCTGCCATTGAAACAGGTTGTTCTTTTGCGTTTACTCGCTTGCGAGAGCTTTTGCTATAGATGCAATAAACAACCTAAATGCACTGATTTTTCAGCTGCTAACACGCTTTATTTGATGCCATTAAATGGCGTTGTATAAGCGAGTCTTCATTAGGTAAAAGAAAATGAAAAAACGTTCCTCTCAACGCGCCTTAAACCAATATTCTCATTGGCAATATGTGGTGCTGATTGCCACCTTACTATTGATGCTACTTAGTGCCTTGCCGTCTTGGTATGGCGAGTCGCCAGCATTACAACTTAATTATCCTCAATCGTCAGCAACGTCAGAGCACTTGGTTATGTTAGATCCACTGGCGCTGCGGCACGCGCTCGTTCAACAAGGCATCGAGCTTAAACAAATCAAGCAAGATCAAGCCACTACTTGGGTTGTGCTCAATGATGCTAAGCAGCTGCCGTTGGCAAAACAAGTGCTGCAGAAAATGTCTGCCGAGCAAGGTATTCCAGATACCCAAGTGACGTTGGCTTCGGTAGCGAACGCGCCTTATTGGTTAACTCAGCTGGGTTTTAACCCAATTGCGCTGGGGCTTGATTTACGCGGTGGCGTGCAATTTTTACTCGATGTTGATATGGCGCCAGTTTACCAAAGCCAAACAGAGCAGCTAAAGAAAGAACTAGGCGCTTGGCTGCGTGAGCACAATATGCGCGGTGGCCAGTTTAAA
This sequence comes from Motilimonas sp. 1_MG-2023, assembly GCF_030547455.1. Classification (NCBI taxonomy): domain Bacteria; kingdom Pseudomonadati; phylum Pseudomonadota; class Gammaproteobacteria; order Alteromonadales; genus Motilimonas; species Motilimonas sp. 1_MG-2023. The sequence continues at coordinate 24,255 of NZ_JAUOPX010000008.1, forward strand.
GAGCTGTCTGCCGATGGGTTTACGCTCTTGCTCGCGAATGAAAGCTATCGAACGGAGCTGCGTGATCACCTTAACAGCCAATATCGCCAGTGGCAGATTATCGGCAGCGGTGATGAGCTTCGCCTAGTGCGATCTGAAACGGAACAGGTGGCGCTGCGCAATCTAACCGTGCAACAAAACCTGCAAATTATGCGTAGCCGTATTGAAGAATTGGGTATCACCGAAGCTGCTGTACAGCGTCAAGGAGATCATCGCATTCGTATTGAGTTGCCGGGTGTGCAAGATCCTGCCCAAGCAAAAAACGTGATTGGTGCCACGGCCAGTTTGGCGTTTTATCAGGTATTGGCTGATGATGCTTTATCAGGCCAAGCCATTCTCGATGAACAAGGCCGACCCGTGCGTGTGGCACAAGTCCCTGTGCTAACGGGCGAGCACATTGTTGATGCCCGTGCCAGTTTGGGTGACATGGGCATGGCTGAAGTTAACATCAGCTTAGACAGCCAAGGCGGCCGCATGATGGCGGACTTTTCGCGGCAAAACATTGGGAAACCAATGGCCACTGCCTACAGCGAGTACTCACGCAATCAGCAAGGGGAGGTTGTGCAAAGTAATAAAATCATCAGTGTAGCGACCATTCAGTCGGGCTTGGGAGCGAAGTTTCGCATTACTGGCGCAGGCTCAATGCAAGATGCTCAAAGCCTTGCCTTGTTGCTGCGAGCCGGCTCGTTAACGGCCCCCGTCACCATAGTGGAAGAGCGTACCATTGGCCCAACTTTAGGCGCCGAAAACATTAGTAATGGTTTTTCCGCATTAGCGCTCGGCTTAGGCATGACCTTAGTGTTTATGGCGCTGTGGTATCGTCGTTTAGGCTGGATTGCCAATATCGCGTTATTAGCCAACATGGTGATGCTGTTTGGCTTGTTGGCGTTGATCCCCGGTGCGGTTTTAACCTTGCCCGGTATCGCTGGGCTGGTGCTCACTGTAGGCATGGCGGTGGATACCAATGTGCTGATTTTTGAACGTATTCGTGACAAGTTAAAAGAAGGCAACAGTGTGGCGCGGGCCATCGATAGCGGTTTTAGCAGCGCCACTAGCACCATTTTTGATGCTAACTTCACCACCATGATCACTGCCATTGTGTTGTACAGCCTAGGTAATGGGCCGATCCAAGGTTTTGCTTTAACTCTTGGTTTAGGGCTACTTACCAGCATGTTTACCGGTATTTTTGCTTCACGCGCCATGATCAATTGGTTTTGGGGCAACGACACTCGTCGCAGCGTAAGGATTTAATCATGACTCAATTACTGAATATGAAAAATGCCAGCCAATGGCGCTATGGCACCAGTGTTATCTCTATTTTATTACTGTGCACCTCATTGTTTTTTATTGTGACTAAGGGCTTTAACTGGGGCTTGGATTTTACCGGCGGCGTGGTCAGTGAAATTCAAGTAAGCCAGCAAATCACCAACAGTGAGCTAAGCCCATTGTTGGAAGCGGGGCTAGGGCAAAAAGTGAGTGTGGTTGCCAGTGATGAACCGGGTCGTTGGGTTATTCGCTATAGTGTGCCGGAAAATATGAACACCACCGCGGTATCGATTGAGGCTTTGCTTGCGCCGCTATCGGGTGAGGTGCAAGTGCTGAACACCAGTATAGTGGGGCCGCAGGTCGGCCAAGAGCTAGCTGAGCAAGGCGGATTAGCGCTACTTGTTTGTATGCTTTGTATTATGGTGTATTTGAGCATTCGCTTTGAGTGGCGCTTAGCACTGGGCTCGCTGGTGGCTTTGGTACACGATGTGGTATTTGTGCTGGGCTTTTTTGCTCTTAGCCAGATGGAGTTTAACTTAACTGTATTGGCGGCGGTGTTGGCGATTTTAGGTTATTCCCTCAATGATTCGATTATCATTGCCGACCGTATTCGTGAATTACTGCGTTTAAAACCCGATGCGGCCACCGCCGATATTAATAATCAAGCTATTGCGGCTACCTTTACCCGAACCATGATCACCTCAGGGACCACTTTAATCACAGTATCTGCATTATGGTTATTGGGCGGTGCGTCGTTAGCGGGTTTTGCCATTGCTATGTTTATCGGTATCCTCGCCGGCACTTGGTCATCGATTGCGGTCGGCACCTCACTACCCGAAGTGTTAGGCCTAAAACCTGAGCATTATCAAGAGGTGGCATTGCCAGATACACCTTAGTCTTAGATAGGAGCCCCTATTATGGGGCGATAAGGCTTGGAGCGGTATTTAACAGCGAAATTAGCGCGCTCAGCGCATAAGATTCGCGATATTCGCTGAGCAAGCTCAGCTCCTACAAAAGCCAACCAGCTTGCCGTTACGCACTCGTAGGCTTGTATTCAATCACGCGTTTAGCTTGGTTTGCTGCTAACTAAGCGCACTTCATTGGGTAATACCTCACATGACAGCTCGGCATAATTCCATTGGTAAAACTTCCTGTCGATTAATGCAAGTTCGGCGTCGCTGAGAGAAATAACTTTATAGTCTTGGCCGCCGCAGTAATGACAGTTGTCATCATTTGGGGGGCGCGCAAACTTGCACCTTTCACATAGCCAAGCTTCTTGGTGACCAAGGGCTTTTACGGCGTTAACACTGGCAACTATGGAAGCTCGCCGTTGTTTGGTTTTGTTGGCAGCGGTTGCTATCGCTGCCTGCTGTGCCTGACGCTCAGCTTGTTCATATTGTGCTTGCTGCTGGCGTTTCACTGCTAGATCGGCGGCCATTTCGAGCTGGCGTTGTTGCGCTCGTTCTAGCGCAGCGGCTTGTGCTTGTTGGCGTTGCGTTTCTTGTTGTTGCTGGCGCGTTTTTTCTATTTTCAGCGCTTGTTCTTGCTGTGCTTGATGTAATGCTTGGCACTTATCCTCAAACACTTTTTGCCGAGGGTGATATAACCACTTTTTATTATTGGTTGTCACAAGCAAGTGGTTGATGATGGCGCTCTTAGGGTTTTGTTGATGCTCATTAATTATGCTAATAAGTGGCTGCATATTGATTTGTACTGTGGGCAGGCCTTGATAGCCGTGAGTGTAACTGTGGCCTAAAAAGTTCAGTATCACAGCTAACTGATAGTCACCGACTTCAAGCACGATAACATCAGCACCTTTAGTTATTTTTGTGCGAGGAATAGTTACTTGTTGGTAGTTAACTTTAGCGCTTTTGGTGATGGGGTAGGTGGCTGTTTGGCAGCCTAGATCGCAGCTAAATTGGTAATCATAATCAGGGGTGACAAAGGTTTGATGGGAGGTAAATAAGTTGCGCGACATCCAAAATAACGAACGTTGTAGGTTGATTTCACATAATGCCGCGGCTTTGCCTTTCTCATGGGCAAAATGATGTTGCTTAATGTTACCTTTTTTAGCGATAACAGGGGTTTTGCAGGCATAACACACACAGCCACAAGCGGCGCCTCTGGGCACATCTTCAACAAAAACCATCTCGTTGCTGGCGTGGTCAAGCGCAAACGGTATCAGTACACTCATTCTTCCTCCCTCTGTTAGTATTAGAGAGAACCAAGTATCGGTCAATGTTATTTAATTTCAAACGGATAAGGTTGAGAGCTGTTTTTGAGAATGATGCGCTAAGCTGACTGATGGCTAAAAAATTGACAATTGAGCAACTTGATTTGTGCTATACCTTGGAAGACTAGGCATGCTAACGCATTTGTTTGCCCCTTCGCTGAAGCCATCGAGAACCTACTCCAAGTAGCATAGGAGGATGTAGTGAAGTATTTAATTTTACTTATCAGTTTGTGGCTTGCTCCGGCTTATGGTTGTGACCATACCTTTAAAGTGAGCATTGATTCTTGGCCGCCATTTTTTGTTAAAGAGCAGGAAGGCTGGACTGGCTTAGACGTAGAGATTTTAAAGCAGGCGATTGCAGGTGCAGGTTGCCAAATTGAGTTTGTTTATATCCCCCCTCGGCGCGGCCTTAAATACATCGCCATCGGCAAAATAGATATTATGATGGCAGCTTCATATACCAAATCTAGAGCTGAATTTGGTTATTTCAGCACCCCTTACCGTGATGAGCTTATTGGTATTATGATGCCTAAAGGTTTATCTAACCTTTATCCTGCTAATCGCCTGACTGATATTTTTAACCAAGATATTTATCTATCCACCCAGCGTGGCGCTTGGTATGGAGATGAATTTGAAGAAATTAAGAAATCACTCCGATTTCAAAGCAAAATTCACTATGCCAACAGTGAGGCGCAAGCGATTGACTTGCTTATGCACCAACGTGTAGATGGCGTGGCTACGGATGTAATGGCTGGTTTGTTTAAAGCGCGAGAGCTTGGTTTTTCCGGCAATATTGAGTTTCACCCTTATTTGTTAAATAGCAGTAAAGTCAGCTTTTATGTCAGTAAAAAATCGGTGCCCGAAGCGCTGTTTAACAAACTAAATGACAGCTTAAATAATTACTTAGAAAGCGATGAGTACAAAGCGCTGCTATCGAGCTATTTGTCAAAGACTTTGTTTCAAAACGCTGCTAGCCCTGAGTAATGTTTGCTAAAGCGTTGGGTTTTGAAGAGATAATACTAACCTAAAACCCCTCTTGACCTTGGCGTTTGCCAATATTTAACAGCTGTACCACCACTTGCTCGGCACTGATGTTGTTTTGGTAAAAATAGCGATACAGGAGCTGAATAATTTCGTTTTGTTGTTGCTCTGGTAGGGCCATTGAATCAGTCAAGCTGGGGACTAAGTTGTGCTCGGCTTGAGCGCGATCGAAATCTTGTTTGGCGGCTAAACTGCAGCTGTCAAAGCCAGTTAGGTCGATATCTTGACGCGCGGGCAGTGAGCCTTTCAGTTGATTAAATTGGCTTTGAAAATCTTTGTTCATTAACAAGCTAGCCATCGCTTGGCTGACTCGTTTACTGTTATTTGCGCCCTGATGGAATAAGACAAAACTGTCCATGTTATAGATAAAACTGTTTTGTGTGCCCGGTGCGGCGGCGCAAATGTAATCTACATTGGCTTGATAGCCGAGGGCGGTTAGTTCGCCTTTGACCCAGTCGCCTAACAGCTGGATGGCAGCTTGGCCTGTGGCTAAGTCGGCGGTCGCTTGTGGCCATTCTTGCGCCCTTTGTTTTGAGCCGACTATGTGTGACAGCTCGCGAAATAAGCGCAAGGTCGCCAAGGTGTTCGCGTTGTTAATGGTGTCGGGGTCTAGCTCAACAAACAGTTGTCTATATTCCTGCGCGCCGTGTAAGCCGAGCGTCATCATTTCAAAAATCATTGCCACTTGCCAAGGCTCATGGCCAATCGCTAGTGGTGTGATTCCTGCTTGTTTAATGGTCTTGGCCGTATCTATAAACTCTGGCCAAGTTTGTGGTACGGGTAAGTTAAGCTGGGTAAAGATGGCTTTATTTAGCCACATCCAGTTGATGCGATGTAGGGTCAGTGGGATGGCGACAAAGTGGCCTTGATAGCGATTAACACTTAAGGCAATATCGGGCAGACTTTGTTGCCATTGCTGTTGTTGGGCAATGCTTTCTAAATCGACTAAAAATCCCAACCGTGCCCATGAACTTATCGCCGGGCCTTCTATTTGCGCCATTGATGGTGGGTTGCCAGCAATGGCGCGAGCTTGCAGTACTGTCATGGCGCTATCACCGCCACCACCACGCACTGCAAAGTCGCGCCAAACCATGCCATTAGCATTAACAGCTTGCTTTAAGGCGGCTGTAGCTCGTTGTTCTCCTTGGCTTGTCCACCAATGCAGTACTTCCACTTGCGGCTGGGTTTGTTGTTGGCTTAGAGGCATCACTTGAGCAATGTTTTCAGTGGCGTAACTAGCTTGGGTCAAGCAAAATGATAGGATAAATATAGAAAGAAAACCGAGTTTCATGACTTAATGCTCCGGTAAGGTGAGGCTGACGATCAGGCCTTGTTGGTGGTGATTTCTTAGGCTGATGTCGCCGCCATGACTGCGGGCGATGCTGCGTGCTATGGTTAAGCCTAATCCTGTGCCTTCTTGCTTTTGCTTGCTTAATCGAAAGTATGGTTCGAAAACTTGTTGTTGCTGAGGCACTGGGATGCCATCGCCATAATCACGGAAATCAATATGCAGTTGTTGCTGCAGTTCGGTGATATTAATTTCAACTCGTTTACCGTATTTTATGCCATTTTCTACTAAGTTGTTGAGTAAGCGTTTTAGTGCCAGTGGTTTACCCAAATACTGTTGCTGTACTTGGCCATGAATGGTGACTTGTTTGTCGTAACGACCATAAAGTTCTGCGCTTTGCTGCAGAATATGGTTGATGTCGACAGGCTCTATGTCTTCGTGCAAGTCGGTATCGCGAATACATTGCAAAGCCCCTTTTACCATAAAATCTAGCTCATTGAGGGCGTTTTCAAATTTTTTCCGAGTAGCTTCATCGGGCAACATTTCGGTACGTAGCCGCAAACAGGCAATCGGAGTTTTTAGGTCATGAGAAATGGCGCTAAATAACATGTCGCGATCGCGCAGATAGTTTTTGATCCGTAAGCTCATTTTATTAAAGGCGCGGGTAGCCGTGATAAGCTCTTCACTGCCTTGTTCGGCCAGCTGCGGCGTGTCGAGCTGCTCGGTCATGGCGCTGGCGGCATTGGCCAGTTTGGCGATAGGTCGGATTTCTCGACGCACCACCAGCCATGTAAAAAATACTAATAATAGCGAAGACAAGCCCATAAAAAACCATTGTTTAGTGTCCATAAACGGGGTATCGAGCAAAACAAAAGGTGCTGGTAAAATAGCGGCCAAATAGAGCCATTCAGTGGGCGATATTTCAATCTGCATGACTAATATTGGTGGATTTAATTCACCCAGTGACAAGCTATAGTTAGCCCATATTTGAGGGACTTCGTCTAACCTGACCTCAGTATTAAACACACGAAGATTTTCACGATCGGTAAATTCTAAGGTAATGGCCTGATCAGTGCTTAGTTCTTGATTAAGCACCTTACGAACTTCGCTGAGTACCATTTTTTTACGTTGGCTATCGGGTAAGGCTTGAATGGCAATTTCATGATTATTCAGCGATACAAAGAAACGTGAACCGCCCATTTTTCGCAGTTGATTTAAAGTTAGGTGGCGATACTCTAATGGCAGTGAGCTAAAAAAGGCGACGGTACTCGCGGCGCTAAGAGCAAGGCTATTAACTGTGCTAATTAAGCCTTCGTTTTCTTTAGCTGCACCTTGTCGATACCAAATGAGTGCGGTGAGGAACTGAGCGCTGATGATCACAAGCAATAATGTGGCCAACAAGCGTACCACTAAGGTGTTGGCTAAGCGTGGCTTCGTGGCATCAGACTTCATGTACGGCCTCAGCGTTGAGCATATAGCCTTGGCCGCGCACGGTTTTAATCAAGGCGCGGTCTTGGTCGTTCAGATGATGGCGCAAGCGACTAATTTGCACATCAATACCTCGCTCTAGTGGCATTGCCTCGCGACCTTTGATAGTGGCAGAAATTTGATCGCGATCTAGCAGTTGATTGGCGTGGCGTAAGAATAGGTGCAACAAGCTGTAATCTGCGCCCGAGAGCTGGTTGATATTGCCTTTCTCATCAATGAGTTGACGGGTAAGAGTGTCGAGCTTCCAGTTGGCAAAACAAATGTAACGCGCTTGATTGAGGCCGGCATTAAACTGCGCCCGGCGTAGCTGCGCTTTAATACGTGCTAATAGTTCACGCGGACTAAAAGATTTAGTCATGTAATCATCGGCACCAATTTCTAACCCCACCACGCGGTCTGCTTCTTCTGCAACTGCGGTCAGCATAATGATCGGCACACTAGAGCTGCGTCGGATCCAGCCGCATAAGCTAAAGCCATCTTCTCCGGGCAACATCACATCGAGAATGATTAAATCGGGATTGTGTTGTTGCAAACATTGGCGCATTTCAATGCCGTCGGCTGCGGTGAGTACGGTAAAGCCGGCATTGCCTAAATAGTCTGATAGGGCGTCTCTGAGTTCGGCATTATCGTCTACTACTAACAGGGTTTTTGCGACTGCTGTTGGCATACTTCCCTCGCTTTATTATTGTTATTTTTTAAACCTATTAAGTGTACTGAAACTGCTTGAACAAGGCACGCGTCGTTTTGTAAGCATTCGCTTACAAACTGCTTTCTCTATGTCACCTTCGCAAGACAAAAAGCCCATAGACTGCTAATGCGGGGATAATTGAAAAAGAATTTTCCTTGGTGAGAGTGGGTTTTTGATAAACAAAATATCCTTTTCAAGGATGAAAAAGTTAAGCATGCAAGGATGTACTAGCTGCGATTTTGGTTATCCATAACTCACTCTGAAGTAAGAGCGTTATTAATCATTAGCAGTGCCTAAGTGGGCAGGGAGAAGGGATATGATCAGTAATATATTTGGTCAGCTACAAAAGGTGGGACGGTCACTGATGTTACCGGTATCGGTATTACCTGTGGCTGGTTTGTTATTAGGTATAGGTTCAGCCAATTTTAGCTGGATGCCAGCAGCGGTAAGCCAAGTGATGGCGCAGTCAGGTGAGGCCGTATTTGGCTTTATGCCACTGCTATTTGCCATTGGTGTGGCGCTGGGATTTACTAAAAACGACGGGGTGGCGGCGTTAGCAGGCACGGTTGGCCTTGGCATTATGCTTGCCACACTGGGCGTAGCGGCAAAAATGAAAGGCTTAGAAACCACCACAGTGCTGGGTATAACGACCTTACAAACGGGGATTTTTGGCGGCATTATTATGGGCGGCGTCGCGGGCTTAATGTTCAATCGCTTTTACCGCATTAAATTACCAGAGTACTTAGGCTTTTTTGCCGGTAAGCGCTTTGTGCCGATTGTGACGGGGTTGGCTGCGATTGTGGTCGGCATAGTCATGGCATTTGTTTGGCCACCGGTGGGCGCGATGATCGATACCTTCTCTCATTGGACTGCGTACCAAAACCCAGTGTTAGCTTGGGGGATTTACGGCTTTGGTGAGCGTGCGTTATTACCGTTGGGTCTACACCATATCTGGAATGCGCCGTTCTTCTTCGAGGTAGGTAGCTATACCGATCCAGAAACAGGTAAGGTTATCACTGGTGAAGTGGCACGCTTTTTTGCTGGCGACCCAACGGCAGGGCACTTAGGCGGCGGCTTTATGTACACCATGTGGGCGCTGCCCGGCGCGGCATTGGCGATTTACCATACCGCTAAACCTGAGAAAAAAGCTGTTGTTGGCGGTTTGATGTTCTCAGCCGCGTTAACCTCGTGGTTAACTGGGATCACTGAGCCGGTTGAATTTGCCTTCTTGTTTGTGGCGCCGGTGTTGTATGTGATCCACGCGTTTTTAACGGGGATTGGTTTTGCCATTACTAACTACTTGGAAATTCAGCATGGTCAGTCGTTTGCCCATGGTGCCATCGATTTCTTCTTGTTCTTACCCCTTTCGACTAAGGCTTGGTTGTTCTTAATCATTGGTCCATTGTGGGCAGCGTTTTACTATGTGTTGTTCCGCGTGGTGATCACTAAATTCAATTTAAAAACCCCAGGTCGTGAAGAGGCTGAAACCGAGCAAGCAGCGGTAGTGGTTGGCTCTGAGCTGGCGACCAATTTAGTGCACGCGATGGGCGGTAAGGCGAACATTAAAAATATAGATGCTTGTATTACTCGTTTACGCGTGACAGTGGCAGATATTGCTCTGGCGGATATTCCGCGCATTAAAGCCCTAGGAGCGCGTGAAGTGGTGGTGATAGGCGATAACTTGCAAGCCATCTTCGGCACCCAGTCGGACAATATCAAAACTGAGATAGGAGATGTGTTGGCGTTAAACTAGATTTTCCGGATACCTTTACGGCGCCATATTTTGGGCCAACAACAGCGTAAACCTTTCCATTTGCAGGCCTAGCGGCCTGCTTTTTTTGGCTTGTAGCAAGCTGTCTTCGTTTTTATTCCTGTATTGGAAAGTAGCGAGACACTACAAATTTCGCTAGGCGCTCGTTTATGCTGCCGATGCCGTGTGCTGCCATTGAATTCATCCTATAATCTCCTCCCATAGTGGCAATAACGAGATCTCGCTCAGGGTAAATAATGATACTGTTTCCGCCCCAACCTTCGGCTGAAATAGTATTAATCGAACTTTTTCCTATTTTGAGGTTGTCTAGCCACCAATAATAACCGTATGAGCTTGCCGCCCAAGCTGAACCAGGTTCAGCAAGTTGATTTTTTGTTGAAGCCTTGATCCAATTTTTACTCACTAGCTGTTTGTCTTGCCACTTGCCTTGGCTTATCACCAATTGACCAAGTTTGGCACGATCCCAAACGTTAAGGTAAACACCGCCATTGGTATTGGGTGAATCGTCCCTTAGGGTATGCCAGTGCCAATAGGTGATGTCCATCGGAGTAAAAAGGTTTTTATTGGCAAATGTAAAAAAGTCTTGTCCGGTGGCATTTTGAATGATTTGACCAATCAAAAAGGGTTGCCACTCACCATAGGTAAATTGGCCCTTGGCATTTTTATTTTCAGGTCGAGAGACTATGTAATGGGTAGGGTTACTGGATCGAAACATCTCATTGGGCGAGTTATCCGTCGCTAGACTGCCATCCTTATTGTAGGGATTTTGATTCCATTCTATGGCATCTGTCATGGTCAATAGGTCACGGATCGTCAGCTTGGCCTTGTTGCCAGATAGGTCATCGCGATAATCATTTAAATAGCGAGAGATAGGATCGTCAACACTGGCGATATAACCTTGGTCAATGGCGATGCCCAATAATAGGCTCGTGACACTTTTGGTTAATGAGTTACTTTGGTAAGGTTGATCACTTTTCGCACCATTAGCGCTATCAAACCAGCTATAAACGGGTACGCCTTTGTGATAGACCACCATGCCACCTAACGCATGGCTATTATCACGACTCGCGTAATCAGTATAATGATTTAGCGCTCGCTTCTGCGCTGGGCTTAGGATGTCGTGTACTTGCGGGATAATCTGCTCAAAGATATCACCTTGGGTGACACCACCAAGTTTAGTGCCATCGAAATCAATGAAGATCGGAGAGCTGTTATAAACTTGCTGTGGGGTATTGGCACATGAGGTGACTAGAAGCAATAAAGCTAAATAGGCGTATTTCACAAAGATTCCTGTTGTATTAAATGATATGTAGTGGACGACTGGCTATTGGATCAAAAATTAACCGAGCTATTTAGTTGGCTTTTTTGCCGTAAAGCATGCTTTATCTGGCGGCGTTAGGCTTAAACATAACTGCGGTTAATTAGTACAATTTTATCTGATTAAAATACCAAACAAAAACTGTGTGATCACATTACCTACCCGACCATTAGCTGAATTATTCGTTTAGCGTTACTTAGCTTTTTGCTCCCATCACAAGTAATAAAACTCAGCATGCAGATTAAGGTGCTCAATACTGCCAACAACAACGATGCTCTTTACAAACATAAGGCTGTATTTACTGGTGATAAACGGGAGAACTTAGTCGGTGATCGCGCGTTGCGTTGATGTGGTAGGGGCCGCAATATTTTGTTGGTCAATGTTGCTTGCAGACTGCGGCACCACTTTGTTTAGTGCTACGCGTAGTCTTTCAACAACTGCGTCTGGTGTGTTTTTTTGAAAGGCAATATAGAGAGGTTTGGATATTTCTTTTAGGTCTAGGACAGCTTCAAAGTCATTTGGATCTAACTGCAGTTTTGTAAGGCGATACTGGAATGAATTGATATCTGCTGCCAAGTAATCAATGCGACCCGCGAGCAGTTGCCGAATCCCACTTTCTTCAGAGTTGATCACTTGTACTGTCAACCCTTGCTGCTGTAAATAGGCTGTTTTCACATCTTGGCGTAAGCCACCGATTTTACCGCTTGATAAATCAGATAAGATATTGGGCTTAGGGTTGTTAGCACCCTTAAGGGCAAAAATTTTAACATCGAACTTTACAATTTCTCCTACCCATTTAAATAAAGCTTCGCGCTCTGGCGTTCGGGCAACATTGATCAACAAAGCGTTAGGTGTTATTTGCGATCTTTCATAAGCTCGAGCCCAAGGAAATATCACCACGTCATAGTCCATTTCCGCCGCGGTTAAAACCTGTCTAACGAGGTCAACAGATACACCACGCACTTCTCCCTGATCTAAATAACTAAAGGGTGGGAAGATGGAGGCAAAAACTTGTATCTTAGGATCATTTTCAGATGACAGAGCTGCATTGGTATAACAATAAATCAGCAGAAAAATTAACCATTTGGCTAGTCTCATCACTCTACCTTAGTTAAGGACAATATTATTAGTTTAGAATGTGTGATGAAACCCACCAAAACGCAAGTAAGTAACCTCAGTTTTGCTTAAGCTTATTACGAGCGGATGAAGTATGTTTTTACTGCAAAATTTCGTTTTCAGGGATGAAAACGTAAAGCGTATATACCCAAACAATATCAAGAAGCAAAGTTCAACGTTATTCTTTAGGTCTATTTACCGCGTTTTTGCAGGCAAAATATACTATTTTGCCTATCTAGAACTCGGGTTAGGTAGTTTAAGCGGCATTTTTAATGCAAAAAAAGCGATGCCTTGCGGCATCGCTTCAGATTGTCACATCATCTAATCCTTGATGAGTGTGCTCCCTGCTTTTTCTGACTATCTTGGCTCTCTATCCTTAGAGTTGCGCTTGTTGGTTATCCTTAACCTAACAGACCTTCCTGATCTGTTTTCTATCTCCGTCCTGGAGGTGTCCCTTTGCTACATCGTGTAGCTGTCCTTATATCTTCCTTAATTGCCAAACTTCCTGTCTGACATAAATACTCGACATCCTGTTAAGTATTCTTGCTTCCTTGCGCGATTAAATATACAGGTTTTCCTTTAGGTAAATAGCTAGTCTCTTAGAGTGAAACATGACGGAGCGCACGAAATGCAAAGGCTAAAATTTTAGTTAAATAAAAACAATGATTTAGTTTTTCAATAATTCGACGAATTGCAGAAAGAGACTAGAATGTGCCACAACCGCGATGGCAGATCTCGCACAAGGAAAATCTTTGCGGCCAGCAGGCCCAGATTGTATGTGTGGCATTTTTATCTTCTTGTATTAATTTAAGTTATTGCTGGAACCGTGAATAGCTCATTTGGCGGGTGTATTGCTAGCGAAACTGTGGGATTATCACTGGCTAATTGATGCTTATTATTATTTGATTTATAAACTATATCGGCATATTATCTTTATGGATACCATTTGGTATGGTATGTAAAGAGGAAAGCAAAGATGCCCTTACTATTTTCAACGATAAAAGCACTGCCGACGCCACTTGATGACCACCTTGCCAAGAATGCGCTACAACCTTATTTTCGTGATGCACTTGCGGCTCCCGTTTCTCAATTGCAGCTCACGCCTAGTCAACTGCAATATGCTATTTTTAATTACTTGCCTAATTGGGTGAATAAGCTGATGTGGTTGCGCAACAAGTTAGTCAAAATTGCAGGTTTTAATGTAACAGAGAGCAATATGGTACCGCCGAGTGATGATTTGCAGGTGGGTGATCAAGCGGGTTTTCTGACTGTAATAAAAAAATTAGACGATGAAATTATTAGCTATGCAGACGATAAACATATGACGTTTTATTTGAGTGTTAAAAAATGTGAAAACACAGTCGTTGTTTCGAGCCTAGTGAATCAAAAAACGCGAATTGGCCAGATCTATGTGAATTGCATTTTACCCTTCCATTATTTTATCGCTCGTATCGTGATCAATAACGCCATTAAGGCAAATCGAATATGAACTCAGTTGGTAAAAATAGCCAATTAGACTGGCTGAATTTCGCGCTTGATGTGCTTGTTAGTAAAGGGCCTGAGCAGCTAAAAATTATACCGTTGTGTGAACTAAAGGGTGTGACAAAAGGATCTTTTTATCACCATTTTAAAAATCGCGCGGCATTTATCGATAGTTTAATGGAGCACTGGTACAACACCATGACTATCGCCTTTATTGAACAGGCCAATAGCCAAGTTGATGCATTACAACGTTTGCTCGCACTAGATAAAGTGATCGCTAGCAGCAATATTGAAGCCGAAAACCACATTCGAGCATGGGCGTTAAAAGAGCCTTCAATAGCGCGTCATCTAGAGAAAATTGATAGCCAAAGGCAAACATATTTAGCGCAGTGTTACATTGAGCTTGGTCTGGAACCACGGCACGCGAAAGACGTTGCCTTGATGGCTTACTCAAGTTTTTTAGGAATGCAGCGTATTCATCCTGCGCCCAGCAAAGAAGAAATATTACGGGTGTCTGCGATGGCGTTAAAAACGTTTATTCCAAATTTAGATATTTGATTTTTATTTTGTGTTATTTGAAAAACTAAGGTTATACCCACGGAGGGTATTATGAATATATGGATTTTGAGCTCAGGCTTACTTGGCGTATTTACAACATTAGTACATGTGTTTGCTGGTCAAGTGGATCCAGTTAGACCTTTCCTTAAGTCGGAGCTTGAGGATATACCTAAAGCAACGCTGTTAGTGTGTTGGCACCTTGTTTCAGTCACTTTGATTGTTAGCTCTTTAATGCTGGTATATGTCGGTTGGTATGGGTTTGATTCATTGTATTTACCAGCTCAGTTGGTTGGAGGTTTATACATTTCATTTGTATTGGTTTTTGTTGTTGTGGGATGGTATTTCTTTGGCAGCAAGGGGTTTGTCAAACTTCCTCAATGGATGCTGCTTCTTCCGATTGGGTTGTTAGCCATTTATGGTGCAATATAGATATGCAACCATGTATAGCAGGATTCGCTGATAGAAGCCAAGTTAGCGGTTATCAAGCAGTCCCCTTAAATCTCATCATCAACCCAATCGCAGCGCTTTACTCAAAACGGCTTGTAAGGTGTGACTTATTAAAAAACTTCGTGGTTGAAATCGACTTTATTGTGCCCCCAAGCGAGGGTGTTTTTTAAAACAAAAAAAGCGATGCCTTGCGGCATCGCTTCAGATTGTCACATCATCTAATCCTTGATGAGTGTGCTCCCTGCTTTTTCTGACTATTTTGGCTCTCTATCCTTAGAGTTGCACTTGTTGGTTATCCTTAACCTAACAGACCTTCCTGATCTGTTTTCTATCTCCGTCCTGGAGGTGTCCCTTTGCTACTTCTTGTAGCTGTCCTTACATCTTCCTTAATTGCCAAACTTCCTGTCTGACATAAATACTCGACATCCTGTTAAGTATTCTTGCTTCCTTTCGCGATTAAATATACAGGTTTTCCGTAAGGTAAATACCCAGCCTCCTAGGAGGAAACATGACGGAGCGCACGAAATGCAAATGAGAAAAATTAAGTTGAATAAAAACAATGATTTATTTTTTCAATAATTCGACGAATTGT
Source organism: Motilimonas sp. 1_MG-2023 (assembly GCF_030547455.1). Classification (NCBI taxonomy): domain Bacteria; kingdom Pseudomonadati; phylum Pseudomonadota; class Gammaproteobacteria; order Alteromonadales; genus Motilimonas; species Motilimonas sp. 1_MG-2023. The sequence continues at coordinate 39,582 of NZ_JAUOPX010000008.1, forward strand.
AATAAGACACTAGAATATGCCACAACCGCTATGGCGGATCTCGCACAAGGAAAATTTTTGCGCTTTGCGTTTTTAATTTGAAAATGCAATTTTATTGGCCATTATTGAAAAAGCTGGGCTTTACGTATTGGCGAGAGGTTAATCATTACATCCGTAGATCTGCATTTATACCGCGAATCTTATGCGCCGAGCGCGCTGGTTCGCTGTATAAATACAGCTCCTTGTATGTTGAATTTGTTGATTCGGGTTGTTTGTGGGACCTGAGCTTGCTCAGGGAATTTGTGATATTCGCAGAGCAAGCTCTGTTCCTACAGGTACATCACAGATAATTGGCTGGCTGTTGTAGGAGATATTTATATCGTGAATCGTCTGCGCGGGGCATGCTAATTCACGCTATAAATACCGCTCCCATACACTCAGCTAAAGCAAAATATTCCTTTCGCTGTCGGGGTCAAAAAAACTGGCCTTACTGACATCTATCATCAAATCAAGATCTTGACCTGCAGTAATGCTGAGGTCGGGGGCAAGGCGACAATGCACGGCATGATCGTTAATGGTAATTTGCGCGATGGTCTCGGGGCCAGTGGGCTCTAAAATTTCCAAATTAAAGCGCGCCGCTGAGATCAAATCCGTTTCGCTATGGTGGGATAGCTGCTGACTTATGTGTTCGGGGCGCAAGCCAAGTATCAACTTTTTACCTAAGTGCGTTTTTAGGCGATCAGGCAGGGCTAGCAACTGGGCTTTGCCATCACTACCTGTTAGCTCGGTGCAAGTATGGCCGTCACTGTTTTCTAGTACGGTGATCGGCACAAAGTTCATTGATGGTGAGCCCATAAAGCCTGCGACAAACATGTTGGTGGGGTGGTTATATATTTCATGGGGGCTGCCGAGTTGCTGCACTTCGCCTGCTTTCATCACCGCGATGCGATCGGCTAAGGTCATGGCTTCAATTTGGTCGTGGGTAACATACACTATGGTGGTGCCGAGGCGCTGGTGGAGTTTTTTCACTTCGGTACGCATTTCTACCCGTAGTTTGGCATCCAGATTACTTAACGGCTCGTCAAACAAATACAGTTTTGGTCTCCGCGCGAGGGCGCGGCCCATGGCGACACGTTGCTGCTGACCACCCGAAAGCTGGCTAGGTTTGCGGTCGAGCAGGTGATCGATTTGCAATAATTCTGATACCCGTTTGATTTCAGCATCAATTTCAGTGGTGGGGGTTTTGCGAATTTTTAAGCCAAAGGCCATGTTTTCCCGCACCGTCATGTTGGGGTACAAGGCGTAGGATTGAAACACCATGGCTATGTCGCGATCTTTTGGCGCAAGGCCAGATACATCGACGTCGTTAATACGAATTTCGCCCGAGCTGATGTCTTCCAAGCCCGCAATGGTGTTCATTAAGGTAGATTTACCGCAGCCGGAAGGGCCGACCAAAATCAGAAATTCACCCGGCTCAATGCTGATATTAATGCCTTTCAGGGTTTCTAAATCCGATTTCGGATAGGTTTTACGAATATCAATAAGGTCTAGTTTGGCCATTTTAAATTATCCTTTAACTGAGCCGGCGGTTAGCCCACGTACAAAATATTTACCTGCGACGAAATACACGAATAGGGTAGGTAGCGCGGCGATGATGGCGGCGGCCATATCGACGTTGTAGGCTTTGACGCCGGTGCTGGTATTCACCAAGTTGTTCAGTGCTACCGTGATCGGCTGACTGTCGGCGCCGGAATACACCACACCAAATAAGAAGTCGTTCCAAATGGAAGTGAATTGCCAAATGATGGTAACCATGATGATCGGCTTGGAAATAGGCAGCAAAATCGCCCAAAAAATGGTGAAAAACCCCGCGCCGTCGAGTTTGGCAGCTTTGACTAATTCATCGGGCACGTTGATGTAGTAGTTACGGAAAAACAGCGTGGTAAAGGCCACGCCATAAATAACGTGCACCAGTACTAATCCTGTCGTTGTATTGGCAAGGCCTAATTTTCCTAACATGGCGGCCATGGGGAGTAATACGAGTTGAAATGGTAAAAAGCAGCCAAATAACATCAGGCTAAAGAATAAATCTGAGCCTTTAAAGCGCCATTTGCTGATCACATAGCCGTTAAACGCACCAATAAAAGTGGATATCAGCACCGCTGGCACCACCATTTTAATGCTGTTCCAAAAGTAGCCTTTAATGCCATCGCAAGTGACGCCAGTACAAGCGGTGCCCCAAGCGGCTTGCCAGCTGTCGGTTACCCATTCTTGCGGCAAGCTGATTAAGCTGCCGGTGCGAATGTCGGTGCCGGTTTTAAACGAGGTGACCAGCATGACAAACAGTGGCAATAGATAGACTAAGGCCATCAGTGCGAGTACGCCGTAAATTAACCAGCGGCCAAGGCTGTTGTCGCCTTGTGAAGTTGATGAACTATGCATTGCGTTTACCTCGCAGCTCTGAATAAAGGTAAGGAACTAAGATGGCTAAGATCCCAGCCAACATCATGATGGCACTGGCTGCGCCCAAGCCCATTTGGCCACGGGTGAAGCTGTGGGCATACATAAACAATGCCGGTAGATCCGACGAGTAGCCCGGCCCGCCGGAGGTGAGGGCGGTGACTAAGTCGAAGCTTTTAATGGCAAGGTGCGACAAGATAATGATCGCGCTGAAAAACACCGGACGCAGGCAAGGCAAGATAATGCTCCAGTAAATACGCGGTTTACTGGCACCGTCGATTTGCGCCGCGTTAATAATACTGCTGTCGATGCCGCGTAATCCGGCTAAAAATAATGCCATGACAAAACCTGAGCTTTGCCACACGGCGGCAATAACTAAGGTGTAAACGGCCATGTCGGAATTAACCAGCCAGTCGAATTTAAAATCGGTAAAGCCCATTTGATGCACTAAATTTTCAAGGCCCAAACCGGGGTTGAGGATCCACTTCCATGCGGTACCCGTGACGATAAAAGATAACGCCATGGGATAGAGGTAAATGGTGCGGATCATGCCTTCTTGTTGGATCTTTTGATCTAAGAAGATCGCCAGTAACACGCCAATAAGCAGGCAGATCGCAATAAACAAGCCGCCAAAGATCAATAGGTTTTCACAAGCGGTGATCCAGCGATCGTTATTTAACAAGCGCTCATACTGACGCCAGCCAACAAAATCGAACTGAGGTAAAAAGCGCGATTTTGTGAACGACAGTAAACCGGTCCAAATAACAAAGCCATACACACAAATTAAGGTGACGACTATGGTCGGTGACAAAATGAGCTTAGGTAACCAGACCTGCATTTTATCTTGCCAAGGGGTGGTACTGGCGAGCGGCGCTGGCGTATTAGTATGAGTTACAGGCATAAATAAAACAGCCCTTTTGCAAGGGCTGGCTCCGATTACATAGCGTCTTCAACAACGTCAGCGAGTAAGTTGGCGGTGTCTTGTGCGCTAATGTTGTCGCTGTTGTAGTAGTTAGTTAGCACGTCGTACATGGCACCTTGAATGGCGCTGGTGGTGGCCATGCCGTGAGCAAAGCTTGGCACTAAGTCACCTGATGTGGCGCTGGCTTTAAAGGTGTCCATCGAGTCGAGCGCACACTGGTCAAACTTGCTTAAATCCATGTCGGTACGAACTGGAATGGAGCCTTTGTTGAGGTTAAATACCTCTTGAAACTCAGGGGTTAAGATAGTTTTGGCCAAGTCGTTTTGCGCCGCCATCGCGCCTTTGTCTTTTTGTTTGAACATGGCAAAGCTGTCAACGTTAAAGGTAAATTGGCCTTGGGTGCCGGGAGCCGGTACACAAACAAAGTCAACGCCTGGTTTTTTACCTGCGGCAATGAATTCGCCTTTGGCCCAGTCACCCATAATTTGCATACCGGCTTGGCCAGTGATCACCATGTTGGTAGCGATGTTCCAATCACGCCCTGATGCAGCTTGATCGGTGTAACCTTTCATTTTTTTGAAAATGGTTAGCGCTTCGACCATTTTTTTGCCTTTTAGCACCGCCATATCATGATCGACAAAGGCTTTACGATAGTCGGCTGAACCGAGAATTTCTAATGCCACCGCTTCAAATAAGGTAGCTTCTTGCCAAGGTTGGCCACCTTGAGCGAGGGGAATGATGCCCGCCGCCTTGAGTTTGTCGGCGGCAACAAAAAACTCATCTAAATTAGTTGGTATTGTTGCACCTGCTTTCTTAAATGCCGCTGGATTTGCCCATAGCCAGTTTACGCGATGCACATTAACGGGCACGGCTACATAGTGACTGTCGTACTTCATGATATCGGTTACAACACTGGGGACAGATTGCTCCCAGCCTTCTTTTTTGGCGACTGTATCTAAATTGGCTAGATAATCTAACTCGGCCCATTCTTGAATGTCGTGACCTTTAATTTGTGCTGCAGTTGGCGCATTGCCCGATACCACGCGGGTTTTAAGGACCGTCATGGCGCTTTCACCACCACCACCGGCCACGGCAAAATCTTTCCAGCTATGACCTTGTTGCTCCATCATTTGTTTTAATACGGCGACAGATTTGGCTTCGCCACCAGACGTCCACCAATGTAGCACTTCCACTTCTCCTGCGGTGGCGGAGCCGGCTGCGAATGTCATGGCTAAAAATAGGGTTTTCAATTTCATGATCTTTCTCCGTTGCAACAATTTATTTGCTTTAAAGCGATTGCGTGAAACGACTTTCGTGAAACGACGATGCGCTTAATGATCTGACTGTTCTCAGGAGAAAGTGTAGAAGGCGTTTAGAAACAAGTTGGTAACAAAGTGCCTTGTTGTGTAACTTTGTTGTTACATAAGTTGGTTTTTGTTATCTATTACTTTGTTTTTAAATGGGTATTTATTGCTCTTTAATTGTTATTAAAATGTTACCTGTGTCGCGCTGTGCTGATTTTATGAGGTGGATTTTTAATAAGTCTTTAGCAGACTTTTTAAGTACACTATAGGGATACATTTTTTGAATTAAGTAACCACCTAACCATGCAGCCATCTCGCGACCTTTTTTCCCCATTGGGCTTAATGCCATCTTTGTTAACTCGTCTTGCCGCCCTTAACTATGTGCAGCCTACGCCGGTGCAAACGCAGATAATTCCTGCGGCTTTAGCGGGCAAGGATGTGTTGGCGGGTGCGAATACTGGGTCGGGTAAAACGGCGGCATTCGCTTTGCCACTGTTGCAACGCTTAGCGTTAGATAAAGCGCAACAAGCAGACGTGAAGGGCAAGGGAAACCTCGTTCATAGTCTGATTTTGGTGCCCACTCGTGAACTAGCCCAGCAGGTTGCTGATGCGTGTCAGTCTTATGGTCAAACCTTACAACCACGTATTAAAGTGACTGCGGTGTTTGGTGGGGTGTCGGCTAATACACAAATGCTGGCATTACGCGGAGGCAGTGACATTGTAGTGGCGACGCCGGGGCGGTTATTAGACTTAATTTCCAGCAATGCAATCAAATTAGATCAGGTTAAATCTTTAGTGTTAGATGAAGCTGACCGCTTATTAAGCCTAGGTTTTGCTGAAGAACTTATCGCGCTGTTAGATTTGCTGCCAAAACAAAAGCAAACCTTGTTGTTCTCGGCCACTTTTCCAGAAGAATTAAACGAATTAACGGCTAAGTTACTCACTAACCCGGTGTCAGTGCAACTACAAAGCGAGCAAGAAAGCACCTTAGTTCAGCGCGTGATCACGGTAAATAAAAACCGTAAAACTCAGCTATTAGCTACCCTTATTAAAGAGAATGCTTGGTCGCAGGTGCTGATTTTTGCCAGTGCGAAAAAGACCTGTGATCGGTTGGCGCAAAAGCTGGAAAATGCGGGTATTAAGGCGCAGGTGTTTCATAGTGATAAAGGCCAAGGCGCCCGTAACCGTATTTTAACCGGCTTTAAAATCGGTGAAATAGAGGTGTTGATTGCTACTGATATTGCCGCTCGCGGTATTGATATTGATAAGTTACCGGTGGTAATTAACTACGAACTGCCACGTAGCCCAGCGGATTATATGCACCGTATTGGCCGCAGTGGTCGTGCTGGCGCGGCGGGTTTAGCGTTGTCGTTAATTGCTCATGATGAATATCAGCATTTTAAGTTAATCGAAAAGAAAAACAAATTGCGCTTGCCGCGTGAGCAGTACCAAGGGTTCGAAGCCGATGCTGAGGCGCCGGAAGACTGCCCGTCACGATTAGAAAAGCCTGTTGTACCGCCAGCGGGTAGCGGTAAAAAGAAACGCAAAAAAGCCCAAGCAGCGCTAGACCCAACGGAAAATGCGTGGGCAAACTGGAATAAGAAATAGCTTATTTGAGTTAAGAGTTGAGCTAAGAATTAAGCTAAGGAGTCAGCGATGCAGTTAACTTTAATGACGTTAAATTTGTATAACTATGTTGCGCCTCCTGCCGCCGCCTACGAAATTGACAATATTTTGGAGCCAGATCAGTGGCTTAAAAAACAGGCTTGGATCGCGCAAACGATCGAGCAAGCCGATCCTGATGTGGTGGCCTTTCAAGAAGTATTTTCTGCGGCGGAATTAGCCCAGCTTTGCGCTGATCTCGGTTATGCTTATTTTGAATTTACGCCAGCATCCATTGCTGACGATAGTCATGTTTATTACAAGCCCGGCTTAGCGTTAGCGAGTAAGTATCCGCTAGATAAAAAGCTGACACATAAAGACATTCCTGCTGATGTGTTCAGCCGTCCACCGTTAATAACTGAGCTAAATTTAACCGGCTTTGGTGCGCTGCGTTTGTATGTGGTGCATTTAAAATCTAAGCGTTCATTGCTTGATAAAGCCAAGGAAGCCAGTGCCACCGAGTTAGAGCATTATATGGGGCGTTGGGCCAGCGACCAGTTGCGTACCCAAGAAATGACACTTTTAATGCAAGATATCTTGTTACAGCGGCAACAAGCCAAGCAAGGTGTGATTGTATTTGGTGATTTTAATGATGATTTGTCACAGGGATCATTGCCACTGACCTTTGCAACGCCGAGCCCAAAGGCGTTAGATACCGAGAAAAATTGGTCAATGCACGACAGTTATTCACTTTATGCCACCACCGATGAACGCAGGCCTACCCATTATTACGGGGTGCATGGCCGCATTTTGGATTACATTCTCCTCTCGGGTGAATTTGCTTCTAACTATGGTCAGCAAATTGGTTTGGTTACGGGTTATGAGTGTATCGATCGTCATTTAACCCATTCCAACTTTGATGAGCACAGCCAAGCCAGTGATCATGCTGCTGTGGTGGTAAAGCTTACAAGTTTACATCATTAGGCTTGAATCGATTTGAGTCTGTGATGGTAGCAGGTAGTTTAATCAGCCTATGCCAAAGCAAGCCTGCACATACACTGTCCAAATTAATCCATTTTACTATGTAAATTAAGCTGATTAAAATTTACACAATTTTACTGGCTGATCCCATACGGAATATCCCTTAAGAGGTATAATTAAAGTGTCACTTATAAGGGGGGAACACATAATGAAAGCTTCATGGATTTATACAACAGGCTTAGCTGCCTTGTTGTTGGCTGGTAGCAGTTTTGCGGCGACGCAAATGGGCTATGGTCAAGGTGGTTGCATGGGAATGGGGAATGGCGGGGGACAGTATCAACCGGAGTTCGCTGAATTAGATCTTAACAACAGCGGCGACGTGACTTTAGAAGAGTTCACCGCATTTAGGCAAGCGCGTCAAGCTAATCGTCCAGGTAAAGGTAGAAATGCGCGCATGATAGATGATCAAGATATGTTTAACGTATTGGACCAAGATGCCAATGGCATGATGTCTGAAGCTGAGTTTTTAGAACATCGTGAAGGTTGTCGCGGTAATTGGTAGGGGTTAAAAAATGCCAGTCAAGTGACTGGCATTTTCTAGGCATTGCATGGGTTAAGTAAATTCAGAGTAGCTTCTGTATTTAATTTTAAATGTAATCACGTACAGCACGGGAACAATCAATAAGGTTAAGATGGTAGCAACACCTAAACCAAACATCACCACCGCAGCCATTGACTCAAAGAAGGCGTCGGTGATCAAAGGAAGAATACCTAAGATAGTGGTGACCGCAGCCATACACACAGGTCGTACACGGCTAACCGTTGAATCAAATACTGCTTGAAACGCTTCTTTACCTTCCTCAATTTCAATGTTGATTTGATCCAGTAAAACAATACCGTTTTTAAGTAGCATGCCTGACAGACTTAACATCCCTAGTAGCGCCATAAAACTAAAGGGTTTGTCGAGAATAATCAGACCCGAAGTAATACCGATTAAAGCCAACGGCACGCAGGCCCAAATAACCAGTGGCTTACGCACTGAGTTAAATAGGAACACGGTAATTAAAAACATAAACAAGAAGCCAAGTGGCAAGGTTGCAAAAAGTGCAGCTTGGGCATCTTGTGAAGATTCATATTCACCCCCCCATTGCAGCTCATAGCCTGGTGGGAGCTCAATGGCTTCTACTTCGGGTTTCATTTTTGCAAATAATGCTGCGGGTAGAATGTCGTATTCAAAATCTGCATCCGCAAAGATAGTCAGTGTTCGCTTACGATCTTGGCGTTGGATAATAGGGTCTTCGAATTTAACTTCAAAGCCATCCACCACTTGTTGTAGCGGTACGTAGGCGTTGAGAGCGGGGCTCCAAGTGCGAAGGCTTTCGAGTGATTCGATATCAATCCGCTCTTCTTCTGGCAAACGATTGATGATTGGCAGCAATGAAGTGCCTTCGCGGTAAAGTCCTGCTTGCAGGCCAGAGAAGGCAAAGGCTAAGGTTTTATCGACATCTTGCTTACTAATGCCTAAGCGGCGACCTTGAGTTTCATTGAATTGTGGTTCAATAAATTTCACCCGCTCGCGCCAATTGTGGCGTACGTTGACAGTACCCGGTGTGGCGTTAAACACGGCCATCACTTCGGTGCCTATTTCACGTAATACATCAGGGTCGGCACCTACGATCCGCGCTTCAATTTTCGCGTCTGTAGAAGGACCTATCTCAAGGCGCTTAAATTTATATTGCGCTTGTGGGTAATGACTTTCCAACTGACTGCGCAGCGCCACCATGGTTTCTTGTAGGTTTTCAAATGCGCTGGTGCGAATGGCAATTTGAGCATAAGCGCCATAGTTTTTCTCTGGCGAATAAGTTAACAAGAAACGTTGAAAGCCTTTACCTACCGTTGTGGTTACAAACTCGACATTATCAAGTTTCATGGCGTCTGCTTCCATTTTCGCCACCGTTGTTTGGGTTTGGCGAATATCCGTGCCTTCTGGTAACCACACATCGACCAAGAAGATAGGGGTAGTAGAAGGTGGGAAAAAGGATTGTTTAACGTAGCCAAAGCCAGCGAGAGAGCCAACGAAGGCGATCACTACTAACAGCACGCTGGTCCATTTAAAGCGCAGACAAACATCTAATAGCTTTTTGTAAATGGTGAAAAAAGCTCCCCCGTAAGGGTCTTTTTGCTCTGCTCCCGCCTCTTGCACCTCGGTAGTTTTAAAAAATAGGTCGGCCAAAAAAGGTGTAATAGTAATGGCGGTGATCCAAGATAAAAACAATGAAAACAGCAGTACCCAGAATAGTGAACCAGCAAACTCCCCAGTTGAGTCAGGTGATAAGCCGATAGGTGCAAAAGCAGCAATGGCGATCACTGTTGCCGCGAGCAGCGGCCAAATGGTTTGTTTCACAATTGCTTGTGCAGCTTCGAGGGTAGACTGGCCGCGTTGACGGCCGATCAGTATGCCTTCTACAACCACAATAGCGTTATCTACTAGCATACCAAGGGCAATGATCAGAGCACCAAGGGAAATACGTTGCAGCTCTATCTCGGCCTGCAACATCAGCATGAAAGTACCTAAACAGGTAAGGAATAAAATAATGCCGATTAAAACCCCACTCTTGAAGCCCATGAAGAACAACAATACACCAACAACGATGACCACGGCAGCGATCAAGTTCCAGACAAAACTCGACACAGATTTATCAACTTCTGCTGGCTGGCTATACATGGTTTCAATGATCATGCCAGCTGGGCGAGCATAATCAATTTCTTCTATTTTAGCGGTAACGGCTTTACCAACATCCACAACATTCACCCCTGAGGCAAAGGAGATGCCAAGGTTAATAGCTTGGTGTTGATTAAAGCTTATCAAGTTAGTTGGAATATCTTGATAGCCACGGCTAACAGTGGCGACATCTTTAAGGTAAATCAGTTTGTTGCCCGAAGTGCCTGGAATGACAAGCTCTTCCAACTCTTTGACTGATTTAAATGCGCCGCTCGGTCGCAGACGAATATTGTCGCTGCTGATGCGGATGTTACCCGCGTCGGTGACCATATTTTGTGAGTTTAATAAGCCCATGATGAGGTTGGGATCAATATTTGAACTGGCCAGCTTGTTAAGAGAAATTTCAATAAAGACTTGCTCATTTTGTTTACCCGCTGATGAGACTTTGCTGACACCCGGAACCAGTTCAAGTTCGCGACTGACATAATCCACGTAGTCAGATAAATCTTTATAGCTGTAGTCCTCGCCACTGATCATTAACATGATGCCAAATACATCACCAAAATCATCATTCACCATCGGCTTGCCAACACCTGGAGGGAGATTGCCAGACATATCGTTAACTTTACGCCTTAACTCATCCCAAATTTGAGGAAGTTCATCTGGACCGAAGGTATTTTTCATGGTGACGGTAATTTGCGACATACCCGAAGTGCTAAGGGACTTAATTTCGTCAACGTAGGGCAATGCTAAGATTGCTTTTTCAATCGGGTAGGTTACCTCTTCTTCTACTTCAGTAGAGGTGGCGCCCGGGTACATAGTAACGACAACCGCATCTTTAATGGTAAATGGTGGATCTTCTAGCTGACCTAAACCGGTGAATGCGATAGTGCCGCCAATCAGCAAAACGAGGATAAACATCCAGCTGATGACGGTGTTTTTAATAAAGTAACCTGCAATATTCATGTTTATGATTATCCCTTTTTCAGCTCAACTTTTTGCCCTTCAATGAGGCGGTTGACCCCATTGGCGATGATAATCTCACCATCATTGAGCCCAGCTTTTATTTCGATCATATGGCCGGTGATCACGCCTAGTGTCACCTCTCGTTTGGTGACCGTTTGACTCTCAGCTTGGTAAACCCAAACACTGGCGATTTGCTCTGAGAGTTTATCGCCATCTAACATGGCTACCGCGGTGAGCGGGACTGTGTGCTCACGAGAGTAGGTGTAGGTAACATCGTTGAGGTCAACCTTCACTCGCGCGGGCATGCCTTCTAATACTTTGTATTGGCTATTAAAAGGAACCGCTAGGGTGACAATGTAGCTGCGTGTTGAGGGATCTTTCTCGGTGTTAACCTCTAAGGTCTCACCGGTAAATACTTGCTCTGGATAGGCATCAAATACCACCTCGTACTTGCGCTTTTCGGTGCGATATTCCTTGCGCTTTGATACCGCCAATAATGAATCGGGTACTTGTACGTCAACTTCGACATACTCGATTTTATGCATATTTAAAATCACACTGCCGGGCTGTACGTTGACAAAGGAATCTTGAATCACTTCACCAATCACACCACTAAAGGGGGCTCTTAGTTCGGTGTATTCCAGCTCTAGCTCAGCGCTGCGGTGTTGCGCTTTAGCGACCAAATATTGTGCGCGCATTTGGTCATATTCAGCCTGTGCCATAAGCTTTTTGTCGAGCATCTTTTGGGCGCGTTGGTATTGATTGTAAGTTGATTGTACGCGGGCTTTGCGATCCTTGAGCGCCACTTGGTAATCTTGCTTATCGATGACGGCCAGTAAATCTCCCTTTTGCACTTGTTGACCATTCGTAACAAGAATATTGGATATTTTACCGCCAACGCGAAAAGACAAATGAGTTAAATCTTGCGCGCGGGCAACAGCATTGAACACCCGCTCGACTTGGTTATTGGACTTAGGTAGTTCATACACTGCTACTACAGGTAATGGCTTTTCTTTAAAGGTGACTTCTTGGCAGCCTGAAATAGATAAGGTCAGCAGGAACAATGCAGTTAGATGATTGATGTTCATGGTTATAGACCTCGCTCTTTTACCCAACGAACGGCAGCTTGGCCGTCAGTTAATTCATTCGCGCCAACAGTGACTAATAAATCGCCATCAGACAAGCCAGACACTAAGCGCCCCTCTGCTAGCGTTACTGCGACCTTTTCTACTATTTGCTGCTGTTCAAGTAAGCGGAACACATGAGCTTGACCATTTTCAGTGATGACGGCGCTTGCCGGAATTTTCGGTTGTTGGTTTTCATTTTTGGCGGGCACTTGTATTTTGACGAAGGCCGTCATGCCGGCAAAAACGTTTAGTTGCTCTGGCGTCGGTAAGCGTAGTACTACGGTGTAACTGCCAGTGGTGTTGTCAGCTAAAGTGTTAAGCTCGGTAATATGGGCAGGGTACCACTGATCCCTGCCAGAAAATTTGACGGATACTTGATTGTAGTTGGGGGCTTCTACATCGCCTTTAACCGGGCTACTTTGATATATGCTAATGTATTGCTCAGGTAATTGAAAATTCACATCTACCATCGCCTCGGTTTGAATGGTCATGACTGCTTCTTTGGCTTGGGCAAACTCAAATGCTTCCTTGTATCGAGCGGCGACGATGCCGTCATAAGGTGCAGTAAGCTGAGTATAATTAAGGTTGTTCTGGGTTTGGTCAAAGGCGGCTTGGGCGACGCTATAATCACGTTTATTTTTATCAAAATCATTACGCGAGATGACGCCGCGCTTAACCAGCTCTTCCGAACGCTTGTATAACACCTTGGCGAGGTTATATTGGGCCTTTGCTACTTCATTTTGTTGCTCATATAAGCTTGCATCTAATTTAGCTAATAGGTCGCCAGCTTTAACGACTTGTCCTGGGCGGACAAGAATTTCTTCTATGGCGCCAGCTACTTGAAACGACATTTCTGCGCGGTTAGAAGCTTGCACTTCACCAGGCAAGGTGCGCGTTCGTGCGTTATCGGCTAGGGAGATGGTGGTTACTTTTACTGGGCGTTTTATATCAGGTCTTGTTTGCTCTTGTTGCGCTTGGCCACATGCAAATAAAAACAACATGCTGGCGCAAACAATCAAGGAGCGAATGTTGGCCGATTTTATCATTAGGGTTATCCATTTTGATTGAGCTAAATGAGCACTTATGGCTGGATTTTACTAAGGGATACCAAAGTAGAGTTCAGCGGTATTAGTTTAACCATTTGCTATGTGATCCATAATTAAATTATGAATAATTGAAGTTTATTTACTGTTTAATCACGGTTTATTTATTGTATGTCAATAATTACAAAAGAGTGAGGGCATTTGATGACAGTACGAATACAGCGAAACGTTAGATCCCCTCACTTCTTTTAGTGTGTAAGCATAGTGGCCGGACAAATTGTGGCGATAGCTGAATTCGGGTGTTGCCTCACACTTTCAGACCCTGACGGTTTCAAATCATGCTTTCAATTGCAAAACCTGCTTCAATGGAGTTATTCGTCTCACTGAGAGTAGTTATGGCTATTGTTCGATCTTTATTGGTGATTTTCATGGCGGCCGTTACAGGATTCGCCTTGCCGTATTGTTATGCTTTTTTGAATATTAGTTATGTACAAGATGTGCAAGTATGGTTAGTTACGAATAAAGCATTGCTTAATTTGTTGGGGCAATGGTTTTCAGGGGTGCTAGCTGAACAAGCCATGTATTGGCTGGTAGTCACAGTGACAGCGAGTGTTTACGGCATTTTATTTGGCGCTATTTTGGGTTTGCTGATTGGCTTTTTACATGCTGGACGATTGTTTTTTTATGTGAGCCTTTGGTATCCAGTTACCTTTTTCTGCGCCGCCTTTTATCCGCCTTTACTTAAGTTGTCGATTGATGGATACCCTTTGATTAAGCCTATTGAGGCTATTGGCCATAATTGGCAACCCACTTTGGTAATATTATTTGCTTTGTTTTGCTTGTTTTTCGCTTTGTTTCGCGGTTTTAGTGCTCCTGAAGAAGAAAAAACAGCGAAAACCGATTACTTGTTTCGTTAAATAAAATAGAGCGAATAAAAATGGGCTGTTTGAGCCCATTTTTTCTGCAATAATGGCGACATTCAATCCGTTTAAATGAGCGTCACATGAACCAGATTTCTTTTGATTTAAGCCTATTGCAAACCATGTTAGCCGAAGCGAAAAAAGCACCTTTGCTGACGCCTACTTATGATGATTTATGGAATCCTGATTGCTACCCCGGTGGCGAATTACTCGATGAATCAGGGCAGACAGAAGGTGAGGTTGTGCTTAGTGGCGATGAATTTTGGCCTGGTTGGCAGCACATTGTACAAGACAAAATTAAGCCTCAACTCATTCTAATGGCCGAAGGTATTCATGGTATCTATATCATTAACAATGTCGGCGGTGATATTGCTCCAGTTGAGCGCGGTATGATTTGCTTTGCCAAAGGATTTAATCCGAAAACGCATCCACAACAACTAAAGCAACAACAGCGTATGTTTGGTAAAGATGGCCACGCTTTTGTGGTGCCTCTTAAGTGGCTGGAAATTTCGGCTAACGCAGGTAAAAAGTCACTGGTTATTGATGTTAGCGATACTGAATGTGAATTGTCACTAGACTAAGGAAATAGTATGCAGCTCTACACGAACATCCCTAAAGAATTAACTGGTCAGGCCAAAACTGCGGCGATGATCATGATGGTGATTGGCGCTTTATCTATGATTTTACCGGTTTACTTTGCAACCTTGTCGGTATTGATCTTAGGTGGGGCGGTATTGGCTTGTGGTGTACTGGGCTTCGCATATAACCGTTACTTAAACCAAAGAGGGGTAACGAATACGAGCAATTTAGTTCCTATTCTTTTTGTGTTGCTGGGGGTGTTATTGCTCTTTATGCCGGCACTGACTCTTTCGGTCGCAGGTTTTATTATTGGCGCTAGCTTGATATTTTCTGGGTTGATGGGCTGGTTCGCCGAGCGCCGAATTGTAAACCCATCTTTTTGGTGGCAGTTACGCCATGGTATTACCGCAGTGTTAGGCTTGATTTTAATCTTGTCTGGCGCCAATGGGGCTGCATGGTTGATTGGCGTTATATTTGGTTTAAATATGCTTATTGCTGGTGCTAACGTTTGGATTGCGATCGCGGGGCAGCAACGTAGTATATAAATAATTGCAAATGATAACCATTACTATTAGCCTTGTTGCATCAATCACTGTTTTGCTGCAACAAGGACTCGCTCATGGCCCAGATCCCACCCTCCTCTCGTTCAAATCAATCAAATAAACACACCAAAGTGCAAATTGAGCTTGATGAAATGATATTGGCGCGCCTATTTGCTCACGGGCATTTATGCGCTGCCGAGATCAGTTGCCTGAATCTCAGCTCTAAGCAAGCGATTTGGCAACTGTGTTTACAAGCTTGTGGCGAATGTCTCGATACAAAAACAAGAGATGGCGAAAATCGTCCAGCGTGGGAAAAGCTACCTAGGTTAAACAAGCCTGTAAGAACCCTCTCTCGAACTGATGCTTAGCCGCGCGCTATGTTGTAAAGTCTTGATAAACAAGACGAAATCTTGGTAATCGAATGAGAGTGTCATAACACACACTTGATTTGGCCGTGTAGGGCTTATACCCAATAATATTTGGTTGTACAAAAAATAACCTAAAAAGGTGGGTGTTTCCATCTATGCTTGAATGAGTTCAATAGACTGGACAAGTAAGCTAGCTCTAGGCGGTGGCGATTAGGTGTTATTCGCAGTAAAGGTGAGTAAATGGCTAACTTATTGATGTTGTTTACGTGTAAGTAAATGACCGCAGCAAAGGATGGTGCAATAAAAGTGTCGTGATCATCATGCAGCATATGATGGTTGAAAATTGGCTTAACCAACCGGAGTGATCCCTGTGCCTCATTTAGTGCTCGAATACTCACACAATTTAACCCACACTTTTGATTCAGCTAAATTATTAATGGAACTGCATCAAGAAGTGGTCAGCAGTGAGTTATTTGCTAGTCAAGATATTCATATTCGTAGTCAAGATTACAGCCAATACTTGGTAGGGGGGCGCTTGGCTAGCTTTGTTCACTTGGCTGTTGTGGTTGAGCCGCGCCATGATTTTGGTGAAAAAAAGCGTTTGTCTAACGCTTTGCTGGCGGTGTTAGCGGCCACATTTCCTAAAGTAGAGCATGTTGATGTTGAAACGCGAGAAGCTGAACATAGTTGTGTCAGTCAATCGCGAGTGGCTTTACAAGCGGTCGATAAAGAGCGTATGTATTGTAATTAGCCGAGTCTTGGATAAGCGAAATAGCATGCTTTGCGTTTGCATCCCTGAAAACGAAATTTTGCCGTAAACATACTTTATCTGGCAGCGTTGGGCTGAAACAAAGTAGGGGTAATCGAAGGACAAACTTAGGCCTAGTCGCCTAAGTTTGCTTGGAGGCTATATATTAACGCTGAAGGATTGGCTAAGTGGCTGTAAGCTAGATTCAAGTGCAGCCACGCCATTAGGCAAATCTACTTCTTTTCCGAGCGCTTTCATGCTCGACCCAAAAGCATGTACAGTTCGGAACAAGTTATGAGCACGACTTTGTTCACCCATTTGACCAATACGTACAATATTGGGGCCAAATGAACCAGAGATTTCGACTTTGTAGTGGCTCGACATAAAATTCAGAAGTTCCATTGAGTTTATGTTGTCGGGCATATTGATGCCGACCACTGAATTAAGCCGCGCAGGCTGCGGTACAAACAGCGAAAGTCCCATGGCTTCAATGCTCGCCTGCAGTGCCACTGAACAAATTAAATGGCGTTCGAAGCGCTTAGGTAAGGTTTCGTTACAAACTAACCGCAGCGCTTCATGTAGCGCTAAAATGCCGGATACGGGCGCAGTGTAATGGTATGATTTTTTATACCAAAATTGGTCGGCTAATTTGGCGTCTAAACACCAGTGTCTTAGCGTCTCTTCCCGCTCATTGATTACTTGCCAAGCCTGATCAGAAAATGCCACTAACGACACGCCGGGAATAGAGGATAAGCCTTTTTGGCCACCAGTGATCACGGCATCAATATGCCATTTGTCCATTTCCAATGGCATGGTGCTTAGGGTACAGACCGCATCAACTATCACTAAGCAATGATGTTTTTTAGCCAGCGCACAAATTTCAGGAAGTGAGCGATTAAAAACGGTGTTTGAGGTTTCACCTTGGACGATGGTAAGTACTTTAGGTTGAAACTCACTAAGTAGGCGGGCCACTTCTTCAACATTCGCAAACTCACCGTTGGGTACAGTATAACGTTGTACATTTGCTTGTGAACGAGTGGCCATTTCAGCTAAACGCGAACTGAAGAAACCGTTACAAATACTTAACACTTTGTCATCTGGTTGGATCAGGTTGACTATCGCCATTTCCATCGCCGCAGAGCCCGGACCCGCAACACCGAGTATGTGTTGTGACTCAGTTTGGAACACATAGCGCGCCATCGCTTTGACTTGCTCTATGATTTGCGCCATGGTGTTGCCTAAGTGGTTAATCACGATGGAGTTCGCTGAGGCAACTTTAGCCGGAATGGGAACAGGCCCAGCCCCCATCATCAATAATGGTTCGTCGGGTAAAATGTTGTCCAAAGGAACGATATTAGGCACTTGGATATACATGGCGCGGGTCCTTAAATGGCAAGCGTCAGCTCAAAAGCTAAAAATTTTTTCATTTTAGCGGGTATTAGTAACTAGGTTAAGCTAATAAATAGCTAATATGTTATATAAAAGGAAAAAGACTGTGGTTTGTGTCGGAAAATATACCAAAGAGTATTCGCGGCTAATTACCATTTTCATTATACTCACTCGCAGTAAAGAGGTTGAATCAGGGACGGATATGGCAAACTCGCAAAAACCAGAATCATTACCATATTTAACGCCAACTCAAGTGGCGGAAAAATTTAAGGTGTCGCCGATCACGGTGCGCCAATGGTCAAGTAGTGGTAAACTTAAGTGTCAAACCACCCCCGGTGGACATCGGCGTTATTTACCTGAAGATGTCGCCGAGTTTGCAAAAAACGCGGGTATATCATTAGATGAGTTAAGCTCTGGCCCGTGTCGCATTATGATTGTGGAAGACGATTCACAATTAGCGCATTTATTACAAGAATTTATTGGTTCATACGATGATACATTTGAAGTGTATCTTGCTCCAGACGGCTTTCGTGCCGGTGAATTATTACACACACTAAAGCCAGATTTGATCTTGCTGGATTTAATGATGCCGGGAATGAATGGTTTTGAGGTTTGTGAGCGAATTAAACGCAGTTCAGCGACGCGCAATATTAAGGTTGTCGCGATGACAGGCTTTAGCTCTGAGCATAACGTGACACGGATCCTGAATGCTGGTGCTGAAACGTGTTTGAAAAAGCCGATCGACTTTGCGCTTTTACGCGACATTCTCGCGGAGTGTAACAGCAAAAAAACTGCCTAATCATGTTGTATAGGCCAAACAAGCCGGCACAATAATTGCGCCGAGTTTGAGGCAATATCATGTCTAAATTAAACAATCTACATTGCGTAGCCATGGTTATTTTAACCATGGCTATTGCGCTTATTTTTCAGGGGGTGCTACTCTCGAATGTTAAGCGTGACTATCAAACGGGATATTCTCACACCATAGGTTTACTGGAGGAGCAAAGTGTCGATATTGAACGCGCCTTAACCACTTATGCCCACGACGATCCCAGCCAAGTAAAGCAAGCTATAGTATCTGCTATGTCCCTTAAGGGATTGAGGAAAATCATTGTCTTAAATACCAAAAACAAAGTTATTTTCGCCAATAACAGTATCTGGTTGAATAATGATGTTATTCAGCTGGTTGAATATATTCCAAACTTAGCCCTGTCGAGTAATTTATACTTCAAAAAGCAGTTTTTACTCAGTGAAGATGAAAGCCTGCTTTTTTACACTAAGACTTATGAATTACCGTTTAGCGGCCCGTTAAGTGAAGTTCGTATATATTTTGAATATGAGTTTCTCGAACCAGAATCGCTTTTTTGGCAGTATGCCAAGTTCCCTCTTAACACCACCTCTATTGTATTATTGATATTAGCATTGGCATTTGTTACATGGTTCTACCGTGCCACCTTAATACCATTAAAACGCTTATCATATGCTTTACAAAACCATGGCAAAAGCAAAGAGCGATTGCTACTCGATGAACAAGGCGTGGCGCAAATAAGGCGTATTACACGGTTGTTTAATAATATTTATCACCGACAAAATAAAGCGCAAGAACAAGCTCAGCAACAGCTGCAGCAGCATTTAGCTATTTTCGCAGCTATTGCTGATGGGGTGATTTTGCTTAACGAAAAAGGCCATGTATTGGCACTGAACCCTGCCGCTTGTCGTTTATTTCAAGGTACTGAGACATCATTAATGGGGCGCCATTTATCTCAGTTACCTGGCAATGCCGGAGAATTGGCAGGGGTGCTGAAACGCGTGCAGCAGGATGGCTTGGCATTAGATTTCGCCGATCAGCTTAACTTCATGTTTGACTCATCTGTTGTACATATTGCAGGCAAAATCAGTCGCTTAGATGCTCAGCCTCCGCAGTACCTTGTTTGCTTGCAAGATACTTCAGCAAAACAATATTTAGAAACCGCTATCGCTACCTTATCTGATGTCGCCGCGACAGCCGATCCCTTGCAGCATATCTGCAATAGTGTCGCTAATGCCCTCAAGATGCCTTGGGTTTATATCATGCGTCGAGAAGCGGGTAGTGAACGACTATACCTATTATCAGGTTGTCAGAACCAACAGTTCGCGGGTCAAGCTGAGCTTGCTTTTAGCCCACTGTATGAGCTATTTCATCGCGGTGATATCTTGGTGATGGGGGAAAAAATTAACCAAGCGTTTGCTAGTGACCCCTTTATTAAAGGGCACCACATTAAAACCTTTTTTGCCATGCCGTTACATGATGAAAAAGGAGCGGTATCGGCCGCTTTATGTGCGATGCATTATAAAAAATATGAGTCGTCTACTGCGTTGGATCTGTTGCGTATCGCCGCACGTAGGGTTGAGTTGGAAATGCAGTACAAAGCACAAGATAAGCAATTACGTGCTTCGGATACATCATTGCGCCAGCTGCTCGATAATGTGCCGCACATGGTCAGTATTCGTAACCAGCAGCATCAAATCCAAATTGAAAACCTTGCAGCGCGTCATTTTCGTCATCAACTTAAAGAAGATCAAAACAGTCAGTTAACCGCACAATCTGTGATATTGGCGGAAAAAGTTCGCCAAGGCGAAACCTTACGCGAGATCAGAAAGAGTGTCGACAAAGAAGGCTTATTACGGTTTCATGAGGTGGTTTGCGCCCCTTACCATCAGATCAATAGCAGCCAAGAAATGACCTTAGAGGTGGCAACGGATGTGACCGAACTGATGCAAGCTAAAACCACGTTGCAGAAAAAAGTGAATATTCTTGATGCCCTTAATGAAGTTCACCGAATTTTGGTGGCGCAAGAAGATGAATCACAGTTATTACTCGATATTTGCCAAATATTAGCCAAGAAGCTGGACTTCCCATTAGTTTGGGCTGGGCAGGTAAAAGATGAGGAGGTATCAGAGCTTACCTTGATCGCGGCATTTAGCCAAATGGAGCAGGCAGATGTTTTTATTAAAGAAAATTGTCTCGATGATTTAGGCGTTTATCGTGCAGCGGTACAGTCGCAGCATGTACAGCGGCTGGATAATTTAGCCGAACAAACTCATCCGCCAGTCAATCATCAACTTGCTTTAATGGGGCTGAAGTCGCTAATGGTTGTGCCCATTTTACGTAATGAGCATGTGACCCAAGTTATCTGTATTTATGGTTCTAAATCTTACTATTTTGACCAAGATGACGAGCTTATATTTAATCAATTGGGGCTCGATCTTTCCCTGGCTATTGAGCATCAGCAGACAGCGGCAAGCAAGCGACAGCTTGAGCTGCAATTAATGCAAACACAAAAAATGGAAGCCATCGGTCAGTTAACCGCCGGTGTCGCTCATGATTTTAACAATATACTGGCGAGTATTTTAGGCTTCACTGAGCTCTCATTGATGCGCGTTAGTTTAGAGAATGAAAAGGTGGGTGATTACCTTAAACAGGTGATTACTGCCGGTAAACGTGCGCAAGATTTAGTGGCACAGATGCTGGCGTTTAGTCGGCCCAATGAGCAGTTCCATCAAGCGGCGGTGCCGTTAACATTAGCTATGGCCCTTAAAGAAGGTTGCCGTATGCTTAATGCGACCTTGAGCAAAGAAATAAACCTAAAATTCGAAATTGGCAATAACGCCAATCAAACTGTCGCAATCACCCCAACCGAGTTCCATCAAGTGTTAATGAACCTGGTGCTTAATGCACGTGATGCGATGAATGGTGAAGGTGTCATTAAAGTTAATCTTGATCATTTAACCGACTCTGGTTTGCTGGAGTGTCGTTCTTGTCGCAGTGCTTTCCAAGGAGAATTCTTGGTGTTATCGGTGACGGATCATGGCTCAGGAATGGAAGAGGCGGTGGTGCGAAATATTTTCTCGCCTTTTTATACCACCAAGGAAGTGGGTAAAGGCACGGGTATGGGGTTATCTGTGATCCACGGTTTGGTGCATAATTTGGGTGGTCACATTCAAGTGAAGAGTAGCCCAGGGCAAGGTAGTTTATTTCAAGTCTACTTTCCTGTGAGCAAAAGTTTAGCCATGCCAATTGAAGCGCCAGTATCCAGTGTGATGAAATACCCAAGCTTGCGTAATAAGCGAGTGTTGTTGGTAGATGATGAATCGAGCATTGTAGAATTTTTAACAGATTTATTAACCGCTGCAGAAGTCAGTGTTAGTTCCTATCGCGACGGTCAATCGGCATTAAATGCTTTTATGGCAGAGCCTCATTCATTTGATTTAGTGATCACCGATGTGATGATGCCTAAAATGACGGGATTGGAATTAGCGCAGCACATCACTCAACACAATACCTTAGTGCCCGTTGTGGCTATTAGTGGTGATGATATGTCGCACTACGATGGCGATGATCAGGTATTTATCGCCACAGTAGAAAAGCCCTTTTCATCGGCTAAGTTTATGCGCACCTTGGCTGACTTATTTACCCCAGTATCGGCATGATTAAGTGATGCACGTTGGCCATTCAGCTCAGTTTGGCAGTAATAGAATTTGCGTTTTCATTACTGAAAACGCAAATACATGCTCATGAATGATTTAAGTACAAGTAAACGCAATTTTTATTGCTAATCCGCCTTGGGATGTTTCGCGATATTTTGCGTTCATGTCTTTACCTGTTTCGTACATAGTCTCAATGACTTTGTCTAACGATACGCGAGCTTCTGAATTTCTGCGCAGCGCCATCCGAGATGCGTTAACTGCTTTCATTGATGAAATGGCATTACGTTCAATACAAGGTACTTGTACTTGGCCAGCAACAGGATCGCAAGTTAATCCCAAGTGATGCTCCATAGCTATTTCAGCTGCAGCAGCCACTTGCATGGGGCTACCACCCATGAGTTCTGTTAGCCCCGCGGCAGCCATTGAGCAGGACACACCCACTTCGCCTTGGCAGCCTACTTCTGCCCCTGAAATAGATGCGTTACGCTTATATAAAATACCCACTGCCGCGCAAGCTAAGAAAAAGCGTGTATATTGCTCGGTGCCAACGGGTTCAATAAATTTGTCGTAGTAAGACAATACTGCAGGAATAATGCCTGCTGCACCATTAGTTGGCGCGGTTACAACACGTCCACCTGCGGCGTTTTCTTCGCTCACAGCTAAGGCAAACATATTTACCCAATCGATAATAATCATCGGGTCAACATTGTGATTGCCCGAGGTTGACAGCATACGAAATAGAGCTGGTGCACGGCGTGGCACGCGCAATGGACCTGCAAGGACGCCTTCGGTGCGACAGCCGCGATCGATACCTTCTTTCATCGTTAGCCAGATTTTACCAAAAGCCGTTACGATACTTTCACGATCACGTAAGTGCTGTTCGTTACGCATCATTAAAGTACTGATGCTTAAGCCATGTTGCACACATTGATCGATCAGTTGTGCCGCAGAATCAAATGGATAAGGAACAGTCACGTCACTGATTAAATCTTTACCGAAACTCTCTTCATCGACAATAAAGCCACCGCCAACAGAGTAATAGGTTTTGCTATAAGCGAGCTCATCACCTTTAAAAGCATGAATTTTCATGCCGTTTTCATGTAAAGGCAAAGCTTGGCTAATAAAGCTTAGTGCGTCATTTTTAAAGCTCACTGTGTGACAGTGTAAGCCAATTGGTAGCTGTTCTGTGGTTGCGACGCGCTCAAGAAAATCAGGAATGGTATCTAAGTCAACATTATCTGGGCTAAATCCGCCAAGACCTAAAATAGTGGCTGTATCGGTATTATGGCCTTTACCTGTTAGGGCTAACGACCCGTGTACGTCAACGGTGATGGCGGTGATATCTTTGATTATTTCTTTTGCGATTAAATCATCCACAAACTGTTTGGCGGCTTTCATCGGGCCGACTGTGTGTGAACTGGATGGGCCAATGCCAATTTTAAAGATATCGAATGCGCTATACATAATGCGTTCCTTTACTAATTTGGGCCGATTTATCGACCCTTATGCTATTGGACTATTTATTAAGCAAGAAGTTTAAAAACAATTGCTGAAATAGCCACTAGACCCATAGTGGTGATAAATACATTAGCGATTGTGCCTTGGTATTTCGCCATTGCAGGTACTCGTTTAATTGCATACATAGGCATTAAGAATAGGATAGTGGCGATAATTGGGCCGCCTAAATCTTCTATCATGCCTAGTACACTTGGGTTAATGACGGCCACAATCCACAGGGTGATGATCATAAAGCCGATGGTGAATAGGTTTACTTTTTTCTTGTCCACAGTTTTACCCATGGCTTTAGCTTGTTTGATGATGATGCCATTCATGCCTTCTCGGGCACCTAAGTAGTGGCCAAAGAACGATGAAACGATAGCAACAAACGCCACAACCGGACCAAAGTAAGCAATGATTGGACTGCCGTGTACGTTAGCAAGATAAGATAGCACTGGCAGGTTTGCGGCTTTGGCTTCAACTAACATTTCAGGGCTAAGGCTTAGTACCACTGAAAATACGAAGAACATAACAAAGCCCAATAACATGGCAGAAGTACGTTTTAAAATGGCATCTGATTTAGCGACAGCTGCATCGCCATATTGCTCACGTTGTTTGCGCGCAAAGCTGCTAACAGCTGGAGAATGGTTAAATGCGAATACTAATACAGGAATGGTTAACCATAGGGTTGTGGTGAAATCCATTACGCTTGGCGCTTGGCTAATTGCTGCGAAGTTCCAATCAGGGATAAGAAAGAGTGACATACCAGCAAGGATCGCAACCAGTGGGTAAACCAAAAACTGAGTGATTTTTAACATCAGCTTTTCGCCAGCCATCATCACCGACATCATGCCTAAAATCAGAGTGATCGAGAGTAACCAGCGTGGCAATGACTCGATACCGAGTTGGTTAACCATAAAGCTATCCACGGTGTTGGTGATCCCCACGCCGTAAATCAATACGATGGGGTAGATAGCAAAGAAATACAGCAATGTGATAAGTTTGCCGGCGCCAGTGCCAAAATGCTCTTCTACCACGTCAGTGATATCGGCTTTAGGATTGCTTGACGAAAGGACAAATCGAGATAGGTTGCGGTGTGCAAAGTAAGTCATTGGGCCAACTAACACCGCCATTGCGAGTAGTGGCCAGAATCCACCTAAGCCAGCGTTAATGGGTAAAAATAAAATCCCCGCACCAACGGCGGTACCAAATAAGCTGAGTACCCAAGTGGTATCAACCTTGTTCCAACTGTTTACTGAAAGTTTAGTTGTGGCATTAGATGCATTACTCTCAGAGCTTGTAGGCGTGTTAATCGGCGCGGTTGTGTGCGCACTTGCCATGGTTTTCTGATTCATATTTCCACCTTGCTAAATAGAGGGCGACGATAGTTAGTTTTATATCTATTCCTAATCGCACCCGAGTTATTATTTTTAAGGTGAGTGCGTCTGTAATAGAAACTATAAGAAGCCGCTTGCGACCGATATAAGGGAAAACCCGTAACCGTCTTGGGAGGGTATATAGCTTATTCAGGCCTAGTATTTAAAACTGTTTAAATTCATGCTTTTATGCCATTTTTGTGGGTTTGTTACGGTATCGCATCAGCACTTTTGTTACAGATATGTGATCTATCGCAAGCGGCCTGAACAATGTCATTTATTCGAGCCAGTGATCACGATTAAAGGTTGATATTTAGGCATGTCACCGCCATCAATTAAATAATGCTGGGTCGGCGGCAATTAAAGCGTGGCCATTAAGGAGAGCAATGCAGTTATGTATATTGGTGAGCTAGCTAAGTTATCAGGGGTGAGTATTAAAGCTATTCGACATTATGAAGTCATTGGCTTAATTAGATCGCCGCTGCGACAAGGCAAATATCGTGTTTATGATGCCAGTTTTGTCGATGTGTTGGCGATGATAAAACTGGCGAAAAGTTTAGGCTTCACCCTTGAAGAATTAAAGCAGATTGCCTCAGCGAAAACCCAGCAGGGTTTGGTGCCGATGGACTTATTACGTCAAGCAATCGACAGCAAGCGCGAACTATTGCAACAGCAACAAACGGCAATATTGCAAAAGCTCGACGGCTTGTCTGAGCTCGAGCAAAGCGTTGCGCGTTACAACGCTTGCTTGCTAACTTCATTGGCAAAACCGACGTCTTAGGCTTTTTCCATCGCATTTTGATAGATCTTGAGTATGGTATTTCTTGCTAACAAGCGGTTAAGGAATACGTAAAACTTATTCTCACAAAATGGGATTTCACGCATCTTCCCTTTAAATAAGGCCTTGAGACCAAGTTGAGCGACTTTTTCGGGGGTAGCTCGGTGTTTTTCGGCGAAGGTGCCTTGACCATTTTTGGTATCATCTTGGCTATTAAAGGTGAAAAATCGGGTGGCAGTGCGCCCAGGAGAAAGGCAGCTGATAGTCACATTCTTGTCTTTCATTTCCATCGCCAGCGCTTCGGTAAAGCTGCTTAAGTAGGCCTTGCTAGCGGCGTAAGCGGCAAAGTAGGGCTGAGGTTGATAGGCGGCTGTAGAAGCAACATTCAGCATATGCCCACCACCTTGGCAGGCCATTTTTTGCGCAAAGTAGCTGCTCAATTTGGTTGTTGCGGCAATGTTCAGTGCTAGCATGGCATCGATCTCGGCTTCATTCTGTTCAAGATGCTTACCAAATAAGCCAAAACCGGCATTGTTGATGGCAACGGCGATGGGCTCGTTAAATTGTTCCAGCCGCATAATGGTTTCATTTAACTGCTCAGTCTTAGATAAGTCAGCTGTGATGGTGAACCTAACATGAGGTAAATCTTGTTGCAGTTGCTGTAACATCGCTTGGTTTCGGCCATGTAAAATTAAGGCGTAACCTTGTTGCGAAAGTTGTTTAGCAAAGGCTAATCCGATCCCTGATGTGGCGCCGCTAATAAATGCTGTCTTCATGCTTTAATTGTTCTCTATGATTGACTAGAGATGCCATCATAAAGCCTCCCCTATAGGGGAGAGTCAAGGGAAGGAGCAGATATATCCCTATACTTTTTGCGTTTTCATCCCTGAAAACGAAATTTTGCAGTAAATATACTGTCTCCGACCGTAATTGGCTTATACCCAAGTTACCTCAAGATGCTTGTTCAGCGAGAATTTGTAGGCTGTTAGGCGCGACGCTGATTTGAGACATAGTTATTCTACGTTAAAAATCAGCAACAAAGCATAACAGCCTACAAAACTCGCCCTTTGGGAGTCGCTCATTATGTTCATTTTTTCGTTAAAAAGCATTGAAAGGGCTGACCATTCCTTCAGCTTTTTGCCTCAAACTGAACATAATGAGCGGCTCTGAATCCCGCATCTTGAGGTGTCTTGGGTATAAGCAAAACTGAGGTTAGTTAATGTAGTTCATGCCGTTAAGATAAGGTCTTTGACTAAACGTCTTGGCGTATGCGCCGTGGCTGCGGCTTTACCTAAACGCACCAGCATTTGCACTGTGCCTGATTCGGCAATATTAAAGTGTTGCTTAAATGCTTGTTGCAGCGGCAGCATGTCGGGGTATTCTTGCAGCACTTGGCTCATAGGATGCTGCGCTAACCCCATCGCGGTGGTGGTTAAATTAAGGCGGCAGTAATCGCGGCCAATTTTAACTTGATCAAGGCGACTGTTGGTTTTGGTGGTTAGCCAAGCAAAGGTGCTGGTGGATTGGCTGGCCAAACGGGTTACTTCGACACTTTGTTTGCCAAAATCACTCGGATCCTTTTCGGTGCTCGCGCGATCAAGAATAAAGGTTTCCGCGACGAATTTTTTGATTCCAGTGACGCCAGAGTGGGCGAGGCCAAAGCCATCGCGATATTTGGCAACTTCGGCATCGTTAAAGCGAAACATCTTAATGGTTTCCATGTCTCTTGCTTGATTGCCTACTTCAATCTGCATCGCTTCGGTCAGCATTTGTTGCATATAAGCTTGCTGCTCTTTGCCATCTACTAGGGTTAATTGACCGCTGCTGCTATTTGCCCACAGCGTAAGTTGCGCCTTTTGCTTTGGTGTCAGCAAGCTATTGTCGTATTCACGCTTGTTCGATTGGCGAGTAAGCAGGTGAGAAAACAGGGGATCAGTTGCCATGTCATTTTGCTCTAGCAACGTGATCCGAGCGACGGGAAGATCTTCAATGACAAGGTTGCTGTACTCGCCATCTGGGAAGTAGTCGATATCGGCCTGATAACCATAAGCGGTAGCGGCGATACTTAAGGTTTCTAAAAAAGTGCCTTGGCCAATGTGAATTTGCCGTGCATAAGGGTCGGTTTCTGGTAATAAGCGCGCCTGATCAACAAACAAATCAAAGCTGTTAGGGCTGTGTAATTTAATCAGCCAAGGCTGTTTATTATGTGGATTAGGGCAAAGAATGGCGTAAGCCAATACCTTTAAGCGAATATCTTTTTCATCGGCTGCTGGCCCATTCCAGCCAAAATCGACTGCGGCGCTGCCGTCAGAGCAACCCAGTAGCGTGCTGCTAAAGGTGGTAGCAGCGGCGCCCACTCCAATCATTTTGATAAAACCTCGACGATCCATAGTAATACTCCTAAGCAACTTTCCGAATATTTACATTCCTAGGAATGTAAATTAGTATTCCTTGGAATGTTTGTCAATGCTTGTGCGGGAGGAAGCATGAATTTAACAGAGCAAAAGCAGCAGCGGATCATGATACAGCTAGGGATTATTCAGCAGTTAATGACCACGCGTACTCATCAGCTGTTTAAGAATTTCAGCATTAATCCGTCAGAATTTTCACTATTGAGTCATTTCAGCCATCAGCCAACGCGCAGCTGGACCATTTCTGAATTAGCGAATGTGATGGAAATGAATCAGCCTGGCATTACCAAGCTGGTCGCCAGTTTGCTTGATAAATCGGCTCTCCATGCCGAGGTTGATGCGCAAGATAAGCGTAAACGTCATTTAACTATTACTAAGCAAGGATTGAATTTGTGCGGTGAGATCATGCAAAAGCTACAACCTGATATCAGTGCTTGTTTTGCCGATTGGCAAGACCAAGAGTTAGATCAACTGCTGGCAACCAGTGAAAAAATGATGCGTTGGTTGGATGATAATCGGTTGAAAGGTAATTGATGTAGTTTTAGGGGGGGTTATCACGCTCATAGTTGAGCCGGCCTAGTGGGATAATGCTGTATCACGTTTTCTTTATATTTAGTTGATGGTTGGGGTTTGGCTTCATATACTCATCCATTTCTTTATTAATAAAAAGGTTTTGGTTTGAAAAAAGTCCTCGTTTTATCCACGTTGTTTTTATCGCCCCTAACATTCGCTAATTCAGTGATAACCCTAAACAGTGATCCGGGTGATTGGATTGGTGGTGGTCAATCACACACGTTAAACGGTGAATTTACTAGTTCGATTGAAGCTGGGAAAATTACTATTTCTCACCCGAGTGGTTTTAACTTCACTTTTAGACCCCCTAATGATCGTAATTTAGCTCCCGGCGCTTACCTTAATGCTGAGCGTGATGCCTTTAAGGGGCCTTTTAATGCAGGTATGGCTGTAGGGGCAACGGGTCGTGGTTGTAACAAAATCACTGGTGAATTTTATATCTACGAAATGGACTTAAATACTTCGGCCCCCAGCTTAGCGCTGGATTTTGTGCAGTACTGTGATTCAACAGATAACAAACTTGAGGGAAGTATTCGTATCAATAATGATGCGCTTATACCCTACCAGTTGCCGTTAGCTGTGATTCAAAAAAATGCAGGTCAAGTGGTTGAAGGCGGTGATTTAGTACTTGATGGCTCGCGTTCTAAATCAAACACCAGCACGATTGATAGTTATTACTGGGAATACGTGAGCGGTCCTACTATTAGTATTATAAATCCAACGGCAGCACAAACTCAGATAGCCTTTGCCAACGATATTGCGTTGGGCGGTGAAGATCTCACGTTGAAGTTATCGGTAACAGATAGTCAGGGCTTACCGGCGACAACAATTGAAACCTTTCATGTTGCTAGTAAAAGTGATCCTCGTTCATTTTTTACTATGCGCAGTAGCAATGGTGACTATATTGGTCAAGGCAAAGTATGGAACTATGATTCTGCCAATAGCCTGATGACTGCACGTAAAAATTACGACAACGGGGTTTCTGTTTCGATTCAAGGTAGTGAAAGTTGGACAGCAAATTTTGCTGCTGCTGATGAAGCGCAGTTAACTTCAGGTCGTTATTTGGACGCCACTCGTTTTCCATTTCAGGCTGCTGGCGTGGCTGGCTTGAGTGTTTCGGGTGACGGCCGTGGTTGTAATAAAAGCATCGGTAACTTTGAGGTGCTACAGCTAGCGTGGAGCAAAGGCCAACCCGAGCAGTTTTCAGCCACCTTTGAGCAGCGCTGTGAGAATTCTGCAGCGCTACTCAAGGGCGAAATCGCGATCAATGCACTGCATCCAAGCGTGCCAAGTGCAAATGCTGGTGAAAGCATTACTGTTACAGAGCATAAGATCGTTAATCTAAATGGCTCAGGCTCTTTTGATCGATTAGGTGAGCTGGCTAGTTATCAGTGGTCAGCAAGTGGCTTAACCATTACAAACACTCAGGACTCTAGAGCCCACTTTATTGCTCCTGCATTAGCAGATAGGGAGCAGAGTCAAACCTTTGATGTGCAACTGCTAGTGAAAGATAACGAAGGCTATCAAGCTAACGATATCGTTACAGTAACGGTATTAGCTGATAACCAAGCCCCTTTGGCTGTCAATGATCAAGTTGAGGTAATCGCGGGTGAGGCAACAGAATTGACTCCTCTCGATAATGACGTTGACCCAGATGGTACCCTGCAACAGGATTCCATCGTCATTAAAGCGCAACCTCAGTTTGGCTCAGTCGCTGTTAATGCACAGGGGGTACTAACATATACGGCAACGGATTTAGCCCAAGAAAGCGATCGCTTAACTTATGTGGTGTTGGATAATGATGGCGCAGAGTCAAATGTAGCGACCATTGAGGTTGTGATTAAAGCCAAGGTTGTAGAGCCTAACTGGCCTGAGTTTGTGCTTGGTAAAACAGTGGTTAAAAATGGTGATATCGTGGCGTATAACGGCAGTTGTTACCAAGCCAAAAATAATCCCGGTTTGTGGGAAGCCCCGAAAGCAAACTCATGGTTCTGGGAGCAAATTGCTTGCGACACCAGTGTTGATCCAACGGAGCCTGATGTACTAGCTTGGCAGACTAACCAAGCCTATAACGCTGGGGATGTGGTCACCTATTCAGGGCTTAAATTTCAAGCCAGATGGTGGACCAAGGGAGTACAGCCTGACCCCTCTAATATTTGGGGCGTTTGGAAAAAGCTAGACTAACCTGAGATCTGCTTAAGCAACCTTTAAAGTAGTTAGCTCTGGAGCAATTAGATTAAGGTGTGGCTTGTTGTCCTTAAAACAATAAGCCACCAACCCTCAACCCTGCGAGTAAATTCAACATAAAGCCATTCTGAGATTTTTTCTGTCCCATAAAGAGACTGCCTTGCATTTGTCGTGACCCGATTGGGTTAGTGGGCGGGATTGATACGTTTGCTTATGTGGGGGAAATCCGGTCAGGTACTTTGATCCATTTGGATTAAGTCGTAGGGATGAGCTGAAAATCGTTGACTTTTGCAATGACAAAGTCAATGACATGACGGAAAAAGGCACAAGAACTTTTTGGTTCTATAATAATTGGCCAAATGCGTTTAGAGGGAAGAGCTATGGTGATTATCAATATTCTCCAAAACATCGTTTATCATATAAGCAGTGCAGTGAACAGGCCGCAGAGGTTGTGGAGTATTTCAGATCACTTCCTAGAGGAGCTTTTGATGATGATTGGTCCTTTGATGTAGTGTTCTTTAACTAACCCAAGTTCTGAATAAGTTAAATAGTATATTCCTCCTGCAAAAACGTGGCGAATATCTCCCTATACGCTTTACGTTTTCATCCCTGAAAACGTAATTTTGCAGTAAAAATATACTTTATCAATTCGTAATAGACTTAAGCAAAACTGAAGCTAATTAAGCTACAACGTACTCTTAGGCGGTATCGCCACGTTGGCGAATACTAACCCCGCCACCAAAGACATAAAGATCAAGAAGGTTTGTGAGCCGAGGTTGGGCACGTTTACGATGGATTCGCCCAACACTAAGCTGTTTAAGCTGATGTAAGTTTTGCTGCCAGGGACCAGCAATACGATGCCTTGTAGCAACACCACTGATGCAGGAGACTTGGTCCAGCGCGCATAAAGGTTGCCGTAAACACCCACGGCAAAAGCGCCAATAAAGGGGCCCAGTGCCTCGCCTAAATAAAAACTTCCTAGCACGCTGGTGACATAAGCGATGATGCCGGCTAAAACCCCCCAGATAATGTCTTTTTTACGGACTTTAAAAATAACCGCAAGGCCAATAGAGAGTAGCAGTACACCCAGCCATTTTGCCCAAAATGGCATCATTTCGGGCAGCGGGTGGATCGCTTGTCCCCAACATAGTGCGCCTAGTGCCATGCCCAATACCGCGCCGAAATATAATTTAAACAGCACCATGATGGCATCCATCAGACGCGCTGTTCCAGACACTAATTCACGCGAAGCCAACTCACTGAGCGCCATGGTGAGGGATAATCCGGGAATAAATATAATAATGGCTGATAACACCGCCACAGACACATTTAGCTGGCTTTCAAAGGTGGCAATGCCCATGGCAATAAACGCGGAGCATAGTGCGACCAAGGGCTCAAGAGAGTCGGAGACGCGACGCGAGTATTGGGCGCGCACTACCAAAAAATACACCACTAGGCTTAACAAGGTGGCCCATAATGTGGTTGGCCAATTACTTGACATCAGCATAGCAAAAGCGCCACCACTGGCAGCGTAGGCTAACGCAACCCAAACTTGATGATAAGGGTTGGGCTTGTTTTGAATTTCTTTCAAGCGTAGTAAGGCTTGAGTTAAATTCATGTCGGTGCTTTGTACTTGCTGTACTAGATCGTTGGTACGAGCAAGGCTGCCCAAGTCAATTTCACCTGGCTTAACTCTAACAATGTGTGTACTTTCAATAGGTTGTTCGTCTTGGTTGTCAGTTGGCTGCCATAACACAAAAGTCAGTGAGGTAGGGGTGACAAGAAATGAACCCTGTAGTCCCATGGTTTCCGCTACGCTTTTTAAGTGCGCTTCTAGGCGATAAGCGGGCGTACCAAACTGGTGTAATGCCTTGCCTAGTTTAATGATAAAGCGACGCTTAATATCGTAAGTGTTTTGGTTCATAGGGCCGAAAAATACCTGATAGTGAGAGAGTTAATTGGTGGCCTGATTCTAGCCAGACTTTGTCTGTATTCATACTGAGAAATTATAGAATATTCAGCTGAATAAAGTGTTAGTCAAGCGTAATTAAACTGGCAAACTCGGTATGCTTCGATATACCTAGCTTCAGCTCTGTTTAAGCCTGACGCGGCCAGATAAAGCAAGTTGAGTGGCAAGGCTGCTGATCAGCGCTGCGCTTTTGCCTGTTTCTTTGCTTTGTTCAGTGGGTGCTTTATAGCTTTTGAGGTCGAAATTTTGCGCTTCAACTAGACTGAAAAGTGTCGCTATTAATTGTTAAGGCTGTAGAGGTTTTATGGATACGCTGAGTGTGCTGTGGACTATCACTGCGGCAAATAAGGCCGCGAGTGTTGTGCCTAAAGTGGTGCGATTGTGTCGTGGTCAGTCGCTACACTGCTTATTCACTTTTTCAGCCAATAACATGCCAGCGCAAGCTGCTGCAGAGCCGTTTTTTTCGCAATTACGGCAACGTGTTGCGGCTCATCATATTCCCTTGCAGTGTGCATCTCGCAGTGGTGATTGGTTTGATATCACAAATGATTATCTGGCTGAGCATCATTGCACTTGCCTAGTCGTTAGCCCTCAAATTAATCAGGGGAGCAGTCTTGCAAGTGATCGCGCGCTGCTACGGATGTTGCAGCACAGCGTAGTCGATGTATATGTGCTATCAATGCAACCTTGGTCAAATCAGCAGTGTGTGCTGGTGGCTCTTGATTTAAACCATCGTAGTGGCAAGGTATTTGCGCATGCTCATCAAGTTGCGCAACAATTATCATTGCCATTGGAAGTCGTATTTATTGTTGATTTGCTGCAGCAAGCCCATATTGCTGATGCAGTATTATTGCAACAAACGCAATTGTTGAACGAGGCAATCTTAAATGCCAAACAGCATATGGCGGCGTTAATTAAGCGTAGCCAAGTGGCAGTTAGCGAAATCCATTATCGGGTTGGTCAGCGCGATCAGCAGTTAATGAAACAACTAAAAGCAAGCCCAGTGGCGATGTTAGTCATGGGTCAGCATCATCACGTCGATATTATTGGTGGCGATGGCGTGGCGCATATATTACGTGATAAAGAGGTTGATTTGTGCGTGGTTGCAACACCTTAAGTGTCTATTTTAGTTCTATTTATTTGTTAGTTTAATGCTGGATATAGGGTTGCTGCGAGGTTGAGACGTTTTCGCGCTGATACTTAGGGATTGGCTTTCATTCGGAAAAAGCTCGGGATGGCATTTAATCAAGTTAACTAAGGCATCAAAGCAACGCGGATCCAGCGCACTGTTGACAGATTCACTCATAATGCTCAAGGTTTTACTTATCGGTATCGCTCCTCGGTAGGGGCGATCGGCAGTAATGGCATCAAAAATATCAGCGGTGGTGATAATACGGCTTTCTAGGGTAATCTCGGATCCTGTAAGGCCTTTTGGGTAACCTTTGCCATCTAAGCGCTCGTGATGAGCGGCACTAATAGCGGCGAGTTCGCCAAAAGCAGGAATTCGACCCAAGATGTCTTGGGTGTACACGGCATGTAGCTTGATTGCGTCATATTCTTCATCGGTTAGCTTGCCCGGCTTATCTAAAATGCTATTACTTACGCCTAATTTACCGACATCATGTAGCAGCGCACCGCGTTTGATCCAACGGATCCTTTCTGCTGTAAAACCCATTTGCTCGGCCAATAGGCTTGAATATAAACCCACTCTAGCGCTATGGCCTGCAGTAAAAGGGCTTTTGGCATCAACTACCTGGCCATATGCTTCAGCAATGTCATCGTAAAAATCTTCATCGAGCTCTTGTTCAAAACCGCCTGGCTCTAAGGATAGAATATGCTGATCTAACTTGTCGGATGTTAGCATTGCCCAAAATTCAGCATCACTTGCAATGTTGGCAAATGCCACACTTAGGGCGGGATCAAACCAAGTACCAGCTCGCTTGCTGGCTTCTGATATTGCCGCCTCGTTACCGTCTGCTTGATGCATCACATCGACGACTTGAGCAAATAATGCAATGCGAGCATAGATAGGAATTTGCTCTCCTTGCAAAGCATCCGGTCTGCCCGAGCCATCCCAGTGTTCATCTAGGGCGTGAATACCACCTGCAACTTGTTCGGAAAAACGTAATTGCCGGGCGATGTCGGCACCTCGGGTACAGCGTGTTTTAATCAACTCTTGAGCTATTTCATCGCCATGGGCGAAAATGTCTGAGATGGCCCGAAATCGACTTAATATGCCTGCTTTAGTGCCAGTGTGGCGTAACACAAACCTAAGAACCTGCGGCAGACTGCCGTCGACCCACTTAAACTCTCGTTTGAATGATAGGTCGTCAGTTAAATACAGCTCACAAATCCGCGATGCGTTGCTAGAGCAGCCCAAATCTTTTAACAGCAATACATAGTATAGATTCCACAGATCTTGTTTATTGAGCCCTATTGTTTCACCCAATTTCATCCCAATCCAGCAGCAGCGAATGCAATGACCAGCAGGTTGGCCCTCGGTAATATCAAGGGCATAACTGAGTGAACTAATAAGCTCTGATAGTTTTAAACGTGGCATGCTGTTCCAAACTGCGGTTAAATGAGCATTGATCAATATATTAGAAGATGGGTCATGTTTTGCACGAACAGACAGTTTATTCTTTGGTAAGGTGTGGAATAGATCATTAATTAGCAGAGTGAGACGATGGAGATCATTGTATTAAATTGGCAGCAAACGCTAGCTATACGGCAAGCGGTGTTGTGGCCTAATCAACCGCAATCATTTTCTCAAGTGAGCGGTGACGAGGATGCAAAGCACTATGGCGTGGTAATTGATGGCAAGTTGGTATCCGTTGCTTCGATATTTGTAGATCAACATGAGGCAAGGTTGCGTAAATTTGCCACCTTGCAGGAATTTCAAGGTCGTGGCATAGGCAGTTATTTAATCGAGCATATTTTGCATCAGCTAATTGAACAAGGTTATAAATTATTTTGGTGTGACGCCAGAGAATCAGCCCTTGGTTTTTACCAGCGTTTTGGCATGGCTATCTCGGGCGAGCGTTTTTATAAAGCTGATCAAGCTTATTTTAAGATGGCCAAACAGCTGTAATCTCATTCGATTATTTTGCGTGTTGTTCATCAATTAGTCTTGGCCTAGGATCAGACGGCACAGACTTTTTACCATTACATCCGAAAAGGAGTGAAACGTTGAGTATTCCTATGATTAAGGCGTCGTTGATCAGTTTTATGGTTAGTGCGGCGTTAATGTTTGGCCTAAGTTTCTTACATTGGCATTGGGCAAATAGTACACCTCTGAATGAGTTACTGTTTTGTTATGCGCTAGTGGGTTTCTTACTGGGCGGCATCATGTTCACGTCTTATTTTACTGGGCAAGATGCTGACCGCAATTTTAAAATGGAATTTTCTTGGTGGCCGCAGCCAAAAGACTCACCTATTGCTGGGCACTCGATGGTGATTATGGGGGGACCTATGATGTTGGCTGCAGCCGCTATTATGTTAGGGCTGTATCAAATAGGCTTTTAATATAAATCAAGTATATTAACTGGGTATTTGGCCACACTCAAAACTCTTGATGAGAGCCATGATCTAAGCTAACGCGCGTTCCTTGCCATTCGAGTAAAGTGTAGGGGCTTGATGGATAACAAGCCCACAGCCTTAATCTCGGACGAAATAGGTAATACTGATGACTAACAATCAAAACCCTTTGGCGATTCTCAAAGGGCTCTTACTCAGTCGCGACGCGTTTTTGTCGATGATTCTCCCCGCGCTGTTATACCTTGGCGTGTATCACTATGCTGGTTTACTTTATGCGGTATTAGTGTCAGGAATTTATGGCATTGTTATAAGCCTTACGCTGAAATCCTTAGGGCCAATCGCATTAGTATTTGCCCTGTTTGGTTTAATTGAATTGCTGATAGTGACCTTTACCCCAGCAGGCTGGCTGGTTGATGTCGTGTTTATTCAAGTGCTTGCAGGCGCGGTGAAATCGGCATTAGTTTTTTTAATTTTTTCTCTACTAGGTAAACCGATTCCTCGGTTGTTTGCCGAACTAGGCAGTCCCGATCTAAAAGAATGGGAATTTAGCCAAACTCCGCGTTACCAACAAATTTGGCAACAGGCATCCGCTATTTGGATTGTTGCTTACAGCTTAAAAGCGACATTTCTCTGGCTTGCTTATCCAATTGAAGAAGCTACGTTAGCAACTGTTAAAGTTGTGTCTGGTTGGCCACTTCATGCTGCGCTATTGGTGGTGTTGGTCTATTTCGTGCAATACCAATTTAGCCGGGCGATGCAGCTTCAAGTGCAAGCCCAGCGTGAATAGCAGGCAATCGGCCAGTATGAACTAAACTTACAGTAGAATCAGAATGAGCAGAGGTAATGAGGATGACTGATTTTACAGAAACCATGCGCCGTAAAGGCAAAGCAGAAGAAGATATCTACTTTGCGCGATTAGATCAGCAGCTAATCGATGCAAAGCATCAAAAGCAAGATTTAGAACAGCAAGAGCGAGCGCTACCGAGTGGACAACCTGACTTGTTTGAGTGGGTTAAAAAATAACCCCAACTAGCCAGTGCTCGGGTGAATGTCGGTTAGTGCTTGGTCCAATAAAACTCAAGATAAGGGAATGGCAAGTTAATCGCCTGAATATGGTAGAAGGCGTTGCTTTTTGCTTAGCACAATAGTACCCGCGTAAGATTTTTTGGTGATGTATAAGTCGTTACATATATGAGGCAATAATAGGCATGAATCTGCTATAAAATTATCAAGTTGTACCAAGTGCTTTTGAGTAACCACTAAAGAGGTTTTTTTATGTTGCCGCTGGGTTTGGCTCTTAGTAAATCAAAGCTGATAGATTAAGTTGAACAATATAGCTATAAGTTCACATTTATGAACAAAATTAATGGTTTAGTGTCTTTTTTAATGGTAAAAATATCGGCACCAATATAATTTTTTTATTATTACATGATGTTGATAAACGGTGAAGAGAAACAAGTAGTAGCCAGCGGGGATCGCGGTTTGGCTTATGGTGATGGTTTTTTCACCACAGCAAAGGTGGTTGCGGGAAAAGTTGAATTTTGGCGCGATCATCTTGAGCGTTTAATGCTGGCATCGAAACGGTTCAATATTGAACTTCCCAGCGAGTCTATCTTGTCTAGCGAAGTGCAGCTAGCAATCCAAGGTGTTGAGATTGGGTGCCTTAAAATCACGATAACTCGTGGTTGTGGTGGTAGGGGTTATGCTCCCATAGGTTGTCAGCAAACCACTCGTATGATTCAAGTAGCCCCTTGGCCTAGTCATTACCTTAATTGGCAACTGCAAGGGGCTTCACTGTTACCAGCCTCTTTCACCTTAGGTTTACAGCCAGCGTTGGCAGGATATAAAACCCTTAACCGTTTAGAGCAGGTATTAATCAAACAAGAATTGGCCGAGCTTGATTGTGATGATTTGGCAGTTGCCGATATCAATGGCAACTTGGTAGAAGTCAGTGCTGGTAATCTATTTTGGCGTCAAGGCAACACCCTTTATACACCGTGCTTATCGCAAGCTGGAGTTAAAGGTGTGATGCGTAAGCAGGTGCTTAAAGTAGCCGAGCGGCTTGAACTACCCCATAAGGTCGGTTTATTCCCGGCTAGGGCTTTGGATGATGCAGACGAAATCTTCATGACGAATACGTTAATGGGGATAGTGCCGATTAAACAATATAAACAAAGTTGTTTAAGTGATTTTTCACTCGTAGAGAAAATCAAAAAAGAGCTCTGTGATGATCAAATGGTGAGCTAGTTCATCAATGAATCCCAACGCGAAGATCAATAATCACCTTCCAACAAGTATTATCTGGTGCCAATCCTAGCGGGAAAAGGGTTGGCAAAGAGCACTTAGGCTTGCTTGCGAATATTCGTTTAGTAGGTGAAAAAATCGTAGAAATGTTATTGGTGCGTTGTGTTAACACAGACGCGCTGACTATTCATCAAACTGACCAAGGGGGAGTAATGGATAGGCGACATAGTATGTTTACCTGCAAAGCGCAGTGGATAGACCTAAGTAATACCCAGTAAAAAATGCTTCACTCTTCACTTTGGGATTGCTTGGGGTTATCCCTATGCGCTTTGTGTTTTCACTCTTGGAAAGAAAGTTTGTCGAAGCTGTATACCCTATTCGATCATTGAAGGCTAAAACAGAGCTAAGGTTAATTATTGTCTTAGTCGCTTGAGATCCTCGATTGTATTAACTAATTGCTCTGCAATAACGTCGTGTTGTGCTGCTGTTGGGTGAACGTTACAACCTTCACCAATGACAGCGTAGAAATGTGGAGTTATCGCGCTTATGCTATTGGTTCTGAGCAGCTCAAGAACGTCTGCAATTTTGTCTGAGTATCTCTGTTTAGCCATGATTACTATGGGCACATTGGCATACCTTGCTCTTACATTTTCAACCAAGGTTAGATAATCGGCTAGCCAGCTGGTGTAAAAACTTGCTGCGTCTGGCCAAGGTTCGTCGGGATAAATAGGCGTGCTAAAATCGTTACCGCCAAGATTAACAACGACCAGATCGACGTGGCGTCCCTCATATGCAGATTGATCGTTAAGTACAGCACCAGCTTTATTCAGGAAGTCGGGTACTACGTAGCCTTTTTCTAGGCCGGCCCAATTGCGTGATAACCCTCCTCCAGAGTAGGCAACCAGAGTTTTTGTGGCTCCGAGTCGTTCTGCAGTTATGGATGCATAGGATAAACGTCCATTGGTAGTGTTAGTTATTTCATCCATAGTACAGCTTAACTTATCGGACTCAACACCATATCCCGTTGTAACAGAGTCACCAATGAATAGAATATGAGGTTTATTCTCCCAAATACCACTCAGTGTTCCATCATGATCTAAACTGTTTAGCGTGAAAAAACTGCCAAAACTCTCAGTCCGTTTAACTATTTCTACCTTGATGTCTTGTGGTTCTGCAAAATTTAGTAAGTTGTAACTACCTTCACCTTTAAATGTTTTAACAGAACGATAAAGTTCACCATCAACCAGCACATCAAATTGTGATCCATCGCTTTTA
Source organism: Motilimonas sp. 1_MG-2023 (assembly GCF_030547455.1). NCBI lineage: Bacteria > Pseudomonadati > Pseudomonadota > Gammaproteobacteria > Alteromonadales > Motilimonas > Motilimonas sp. 1_MG-2023. The sequence goes on from NZ_JAUOPX010000008.1 coordinate 79,548, forward strand.
GCATGAAAATCCAGCTTAGAGCCGGTGAACCTGAAACTAAGGGCTGATCCTGGCCAGTTTAGCGCCACGCTTCCTGTCACATAATCTTTTATAGAGCGGCCTTCGTAGTTCAGACGATAGTCTGTTGCTCTGGTGATTTCTGCTTGGGCAGTGCCTGAAAGAGCCAGTGAAACTAAAAAGGTTGTCGCAACATTCTTAAACATTTTTTCGCCTTCTAATTAAAAACCAAGTTAATAGCGTTCTGTTTGCCTGGTGTCTCTGGATAGCCTCGAACCTAGGACGTTTTGGCGTGTTGTGAACTAAAGGTCAATATAATGTAAAGGGTAAGGCGGTGCTAATAGCTGTAAAGATTTATGTGAAATATGTTGCATATAAAGAGATGTTCGCACCTGTAATCATGAACATGATCACTAAATTTTGTAATAAAATTACATTTGGTGTTTAGGTTGATCATTCAAAATGATAATGAACATAACCGGAATTTCTATAATTTAGATAAAACTAGGCTCTGTTGGGCATAAATACGCTTCGTTACTACGAATGTTACATATAGGTTTGTTCATCTAGGTGACGCTTAACTCCCTCGCTAACAGTAATTGGGGGTTATGTTTAATGGAAGGTTTAATATCTTTAAATATTTAAGATTTTGATTTTATTGGTTTTAATTTGTTTTTAGGATCACTTTGTTAGATCAGCCAATAATTTGTCCTATATTTTCGAGATTTTTACTTAGTGTGGCTACGTTTCTTTAGCAGGCGACTTATTAAGTCGCCCACTAAGATGTATTTTAGTCAATGGTATTTTTCAATACGCTAAATTATGAAAATTTACAACAAAATATAGCTTTTTTTACATGGAAGTTTGATATAGATATCATATTAAATATGTTGCATATAAGATCGAATATAAAGCAAGTGTAAAAAAATAATCAGTGCTTATAATCTGCGTGATTTGTATTGATGTGAGGAATATCAGCGGATGAAAAAAAGGCACATCACAGCTCTTTCAAACAGCTACTTGCGGGCTATGGAGGCGGCTAGCCAGTTCTCTAAGTCAGAAAAGATTTGTGCTAAAGGCATACAAACTTTGCTACTCGAAAAAAACAGGGATGAATTCCAAGGAGCACTGCAAAAAGAGCTCGCTAGGGGGCTGGAAAGTTTAACTAATAAGAATATCACTGATACTGATGATGCTTTTCTAGCTAAACAAAAGCTCATTGCAGAATATTTACTAAGAATGACTGCCAGTATTGACTGTGCTCGCGCTCTGGGAAACGAGGAAAGCTACCTATCGAGCTTGGCGAGCCATAATCTTAATGCGATACGTGTGATTGCTCCAGAACAGAATTATCGCTGCAGTGAACTTGTTGACCAAGCTTGGCAACTAATCGAATTGTTTAAAAGCAACGACGTTAAACCGGGTTCGGTTATTGCGGTGAAAGGTGCAAAAAGTGTTCATAAAATTGCGACTCTACTGGCGATAGATCATTTGCAATGCGTCTATTTACCGCTTAAGTCAAATCCAACTGAGGAAGAAACTGCATTTATTCTTCAAGATAGTGCAGCATCGTTTTTGCTTGAGATTGAAGTCAGTGAATTCAAACTTGAGTGCTGCTTACCGGCAATACCTGCCTGCTATGATGAGCCTGGTTACATCATCTATACATCAGGCACAACAGGACAACCTAAGGGGATCCGTTGCTATCGCCGCTCATTGTTGAACTTAGTTCATGCACAGATCTTGGAGCATAGTTACAACAGCGACGACACGTTTATCTGGCTGTCTGATTGTTCATTTGATGCATCTCTTGAACAGCTTGTTACTGCGTTGCTAAGTGGAGGAAGGTTGGTTCTTGCTGAAGATCCAAAAGACCTTGTTGAAGTTGCTAAGCGCATCACCGTTAATAGCGTTAACGTTATTGATGCAACGCCTAGCTATCTTGTTGCATTGCATCCGTTTTTGTCATCAACAAAGTTTAAAACAGTCAATGCTGGTGGTGAAAAGTTTCATCCAGACATACTGTCAATGTACCAGGGTGATATCGTCAATATATATGGCCCTACTGAAACAACCGTTTCAGTACTTAAGTTTTATCCCTCTTCATTATCAGAGTGTGACGCGATTGGGTATGAGATAAATGGTGTCGAAGCCTACATCATCGACAAGTGTGGGACGCTGTCCTTTGAGGGAGAATTGCTTATTGGTGGCGTATGCTTGTCGGCTGGCTATATAGGCCATGCTGAGAAGCTAAATGAAGGCAAGTTTATTGATAACCCGTTTCGTTTTTTCCCAGGAGAAAGAAGTAACAAGTTATATAAAACAGGCGATAAAGTATACCGTAAGGCCGATGGAAGTCTTGGTTACATTGGCAGACTGGATCGACAAATAAATTATCTCGGCCGTCGACTCGAATTGAGTGAAGTAGAAGAGCATTTTACTGGGATAGCTGGAATCAGTAACGCTCATGCCTTCTTTATCGAGAAAGCAGAAAAGCTAGGGGTCATTTACCAAGGGCAAGCTAAGGTGCCGCTGCAGCAAGCTGCGACACGATATAACGTTTCTATACTCCAGCCATTACCCGAAACTCCTAAACTTGACAAAAATGGCAAAATTAACTTCAAATTTTATGTTGAGCAACTTGAAGCGGGTGAAGCTCAACAACATGTCATGGGGAATTATGCCTTTGAAAGCTTGAGTGGACTATCGCTACCAGAGACAGATATGAGTTTTATTCGCTCTGGTGGGAACTCGCTGATCGCTGCTAAATTAAGCGCCCACCTCAAGGGGATGGGAATAAGCAAGCGAATATCCGACATACTAAAAGAGCCTTCAGTGTATAACCTAGCAAGTGCTATGGAAGCGGCACAATCAAAGCCCGATACAGGTTCTGTTATAGCCGCTTCAGGCATTCAGCCGATAAATAAAAATGCATTACGTAACTTGTTTTTGCGTGGGCTTCACGGTTATGTGCCGGGCTCGAATAATATTTGGGATATGTTTACTATCCAAAAAAGCCGAAAAAGCAGGCTAATGGATTCTATCGCTAGTCATGCACTCATTGCTCCTTATCTCAGAGCCAGACTTGTCAAAGGTTCCTCTGAACTAGTTATTAGTGAGTATTTCGACTGGCAAAATTTTAATATTCAGGAAGCGCAGTGTCATGAACAGGAGTTAGTCAGCTTTATCCAAGATCTTTGTAGCAATGAGATATCCGACTGCGATGGTTACCTCTGGCGGATAGGCCTGGCAGAGATGGCTGAACAACTAGTTGTAGTGGTGGTTATGGACCATATTATCTCTGATGGAGCTTCTATACATTTACTAAAAGAATCACTGCGAAATCACGTTGTTTTAGAAAGAGAAATTAGTATTAATGCATGTACGGGGTTTCAGGGAGGAGATTGTATTGGGACCCGCATTGCGGAGAAAGGGCTACGGCCGGTGCACGTTATTAAGCATGCTAAGCCTTATCAACTTAAAACTAGATCCGTAAGTACATTGGTGACACCTATAGAAAAAGAGCTTGCGGCAAAGCTGCTGACGTGTGCGAAAGAATGGGGGATAACCCGTTTCTGTATCATGCTAGCGTTGTTTTTTATCTTTAACCGAGTCGGTCGTCAGGAAACACCGGCTATTGGCACTACTATTGCCCGTCGTGATTCAGCAGCATCTCTTAATGGGGTATTTAACTCTGCATCCCTTGCTGTCGTTGCAGTTGAGCTAGTTGAAGGTGATACGCTTCGGTCTGTGGCAGAAAAAGTCAGTACACGCATGATGCATTTGCTGGACTCGCCTAAATATCATTTTGATAGCGGCCATTATCAGCCAGAGTTGGTCAGCACAGTCTTTCGGGAGCAGAACTATGCAGATATGCATCAAGGTATGGATGCATGCTCTGAGTATCTACTTGATAGGCTGATGTTGACGGCCGTACAAAGAAAAGGGATGTCGACACTGACAGACTTGGATCTGCAGCTTTACTTCGGTCACCAAGAAGCGGCTTTATATTGTGAATATAGCGATGATGCCGACAGCCATTTTTCAGCATACATTAGTGAATTTTTATCCTTCTGTGCAGAAACATTAAAAACGCCAGCTGAACCTTTAAAACGGGTTGATAAAGAAACACAGATTACGTGCTCAGATCAGGGAGAAATCATTTACGCCGATGGTAAATGTACCATTAGTTATAACAAGCGTACCTTCTACGGTATGGTTGAGCTACTGGCGCAGCAGCCAGAGTTCGCCCCCTTAAAAGCTGGCGACGTTGTTGGCATTTATTGTGATGGAAGCATACTCAGTGTTGCTGCTTATCTCGCATGCCTATCGCGGGAGTTGATTCCTTTACCACTAGAGTCGGGGTACCCCATTGAATTCTTAGACTCACTCCTTACCCGCTCACAAGCTAAGCTGCTTATCAGTGCAAACCCAAGTATGGAAACTGATAAACTTAGCGTGCTCGATTTGAGTTTGTTAAAAAAGGCTCCGCTCAAAGAGAGTTCTTTGACTCTAAAAAGCTCGGGTAGCATTTTACTTTCAACCAGTGGCTCAACGGGAGAGCCCAAACTGGTCCGAATTCCTTTGCGTCAGCTTATCAATTTGACGGAAAACTTTAGGGAGAGGCTTCTAGCTGGAAAGACTGCTCGTTTGTTACATAAAACTCCTGCTGCATTTGCGCCCTCGCTGAAGGAAATCCTAATCAATATCTTTTCTGATGGAGATTTGGTACTGGCAAAGAGAAGTGTTGTAAGGGACTTTTCTGGCTTGATGACTCTTGTAGACAGCTGCAGTATCAGTGACCTCTTTATCGTGCCGAGTCATATTCAATGTTTGCTAGAGGTAATAGCCATACAGCAGCTAGAATTCGCAGGTCTAAAGCGCATAGTTACAGCGGGGGAGCCGCTTCTCTACGATGACGCATTACGTTTGCAACATGCGCTACCACATGTAGAAATCTGGAATAATTATGGTTGCACCGAATACAATGATATCAGTTACCACAAGTTCGAGGTTGGGCTAAGCCAAGCGGACAGTGGTTATGTAGCTGCGGGTAGAGCGATTAATTATTGCCAGCTAAAAGTTCTTGATGCCTGTGATAATGGTACTGGCCAGTCAATTGGGGAAATTTGTGTTTCTGGGATCAATGCACCTGTCTATATAGAAGAAGGTCAGATTCGAAGGCATCTAGATGCAAGCTCTTTTTATAGCACTGGTGACCTTGGTTATCTAGATGATGCTGGCGAACTGCATATCTACGCTAGGCGAAAGTTTGACGTGAAGGTTAATGGTCAACGGGTGGACGTGAGACAGGTCGAGTCTCTGGCAAAAAAGTATACAGATTTTGCTATTGCTGTAGTCAAAGCGGTTGCTGGAGTCAACAAATTGGTGCTCTATGCTAATTACGCCAATGATACTGAAAAAGCCTTAATTAGTAAGGAGCTGGTAAGTCAGTTGCCGCCTTATGCCAACCCGTCTCATATTTTGTACGCTAAAACAGCTCAGTGTTTACCTAATGGCAAGTTAAACCGTGACTACTACAGCAAAAATGATATTGAGGAAGACGTTGAGCTCTCGGAATATAGTGAAACGCTTACTTATGTCGAGTCCCTTGGAATAAGTGTAAATCTGGATTCCTATCTTAAAGATAGCTGTTTTGATTCACTGGAAATGATAAGGATCGCTACCAAACTTAGAGAGCAGGGATATACGTTTGAATTGGGCGATTTCTTTGAAGAAGTGACTTGGCGGAGCCTCCTGTCGGCGACTAATAAACGCTTGCCAGATGAAAGTGACTTTGTGGATGCAGTACCCGCCCTGCCTGTGACTCATTGGATGCTTAAGCGGGCTAGATTGCCCCGCCATCGAATTATAGAAGTTATTAGGATCCCTGAAGGAGCGGCTGCAACCGAGCTGTTGGTTCAGTCTCTACTTAACCGGTTCTGGATGTTGAGAAGTCACCTTGTGTATAAAGGTGGCAGACTTATTCACCAAATACAGTCGACAGCCAAAGTATTCTCCGCTTGTTTCCGAGAACTCGATGTTTTTGATATCAAAGACGCCGTTGCCGCTTTAGAACGAGTAACAGGTGTTGAACCATTTCATCACCCGATTGAGTGTATTGCCTTTAATTATAACAATGAGCGGCAGCTGGGCTTATCACTTTGTCATTCCATTGCAGATTACGCAAGTTTAAGTCTGATTGAAGATCATTTAAGTGAAAGTTTTTTTAAATACAAAAAAAACCAACCAGAGCGCTATCCGATGGCATCCCTAGCTGAAGCTTATGGCGTGCTGGCTGCTTATTCTGCGACAGATTCGAACAAGTCATACCCTGATGATTTGAGCGTCAGCCGTTATACCGAGGAGAAGAAAAAGATAAAGATTTTGGTAGGGCTAGAGGGGGCGTCTTACATTGAATCTTATGTGATCTCGATTGCAGAGGTGATTAAACACCTAGTGGATGAAGGAGAAGTAAGTAAGAGCGTTTTCATTACTTTTCCCTTGCGGCAGTTATCGTCTGAATTTATTGGTGAAGTGGGGTGGAACTTGAGCGTTGTTAGGGTAGAGCTGAAGAACCAGCGTTTTAGTGCTCGAAATCTAAGCGAGTTGTTACTCCACCATCTCGACTGCAACTATGGCGATAGAAGCAACATGAGATCTTTTACAGAGTATGATTTTGCCGCTGTTCAACCGATCGATGATTCAGTGCCTGAAGCAATTGTTAATTTTATTGGTGGCGTTGATAAGACGCTTGATAAGGTAGTCAGTTATTCAGGTGTTTGGGAAGACAAAAACCTCCACCCAGGCTGCCACCTATATATAGAAGCCGAGAGTGCCGGGTATAAAGAGATTAGCTTGAAATTAAAGAGGTTCATCCATGAACAGTAAACTATTAATTATCGATAACTATGACTCATTTACTTACAACATAGAGCGGTATGTGAACTCTTATATTGGTGTGAGTGCAGATGTTATTAAAAACGACGATACCATTCCGGATAATGACTATATTGGTGTCATTATCTCTCCAGGGCCAGGTACGCCAGAAGATCCTAGTAGTGTTGGCTGTGCAAAGGCAGTACTAGATAATTTTCATGGTCCGATTTTAGGCGTCTGTCTCGGCCATCAATATATTGCCCACTACTTTGGCGGTAAAATTTCGCTAATGAAAGAGCCAATGCATGGTCGGATTAGTACCGTGGATAACTACAAAAACTGCAACCTTCTCAGTTTGTTACCTGAACGCTTTGACGTCACTCGTTATCATAGTTTATATGTCGAACAGCTACCTGATTGCATTGTTGAAACCAGCAGCACAGGTGATGGTGTTATTCAAAGCATTAAACATGCATCTCGCCCTATATTCGGTGTGCAGTACCACCCTGAGTCTGTGACATCCGAATATGGTGGCCAAATTATCTATAACTTTATCACAATCTGTCTGAATGAGAGGAAACTATATGCTGAAAATGGACGTGGAAAGATATGCACGACAGCTTGATGTTGTTGATGTCTTTGAGAGTGTATATAAAAAATATGAATACTCATTTATCTTGCAAAGCTCAAAAGTTGTGCCAGGTTTTTCTCGCTACTCCATGACAGGAGCTTCTATTGGCAAACACATGAGTGTTCTGAAAAGTAATGTTGCTGATGGTTATACAGAAGAGATTAGAGCTGATGGTGCCAAGGTGTTTAATCAAAATATCTTTGAGCTATTAAAGGAAAAAATGACGAAGTTTCAGAGCAACTTTGAACATGATGCTCTGCCATTTAATTCTGGTTACTTAGGCTTCTTTGGATATGAGGCCCTCAACCTGACGGCTGGTGTGAAGTGTCATACATCCCCTAATGATGATGTTATGATGATGATGCCTACCAGCTTTGTGGTGGTTGATCATTTGGTGGGGGATTCGTACTTTTGTACTATTCATACCGATGGAATGGGCGTGTGCGACGTTATGCCTGCTGCGGATGAGATCCTATCAGCGGTCAGTTCTGATCTGAAAGCCGCGCAGGTTGAGAGACTGCAAATAGATGAGGTGTATAGATACCTCACCGAAAACGCAAAACTCAACTTTGGAAAACAGCAATATATTGATGCGATAGATACCTGTAAAAGTTACATTAAGTCAGGCGACAGTTACGAGATTTGCCTGTCTAATAAGGTTGAATTTTTCAATGAAATTGATACTTGGCAGGTATACAAACTACTATCTGCCACTAGTCCTGCTCCCCATTCATCTTATATCAAAACACCAGACACTCGGATCGCTAGTGCTTCACCAGAACGCTTTCTGAGCATTGACAAATGTGGCTTAATTGAAGCCAAACCTATAAAAGGCACTATGCCCCGAGGTGCTACGTTGGAAGAGGACGAAGCGATTAAGGAGGCTTTGCGAAACAGCCAGAAAGACATTGCTGAAAACCTGATGATTGTGGATTTAATGAGAAACGACATTAGTAAATGTTGTCATGGAGCTACAGTAGCTGTACCTAAGTTGTTCGATATTGAAAGCTACAGCCACTATCATCAGATGGTGTCGACAGTGCAAGGCATGATCAATATCCCACCTGTTGATGCTTTTTTTCATCTGTTCCCAGGGGGATCCATGACGGGGGCTCCTAAAGTAAGGACCTTGGAAATTATTGATGAAATTGAGTCCAGCTGGCGTGGTGTTTATTCTGGGGCGATTGGTTACTTCGCATTCAATGGCGCAGCCGATTTCTCTATTGTGATCCGTTCCCTAACCGAGAACCAAGGTAAATGTTCCATCGGTGTAGGTGGCGCGATTACTTATCTTTCTGACAACCAGTCTGAGTTTGAAGAAACGTTAATCAAACTAACGCCGTTGATAAGCGCGATTAAGGCATGTGTTGGTGAAAAGAGCACTGTTGCTGCTTGATAGCTGAAATTCCCTTTAACCACCAGTTGAACATGTCATTAAAGGCTCTCCTCGCTGTATGTGAGGGGAGCAATTATCGGTTGTTAGTGGATACTTTATTGAAGGTAAGGATTGTAAATGATTCTGAAGCACAAGCGCTCCAGAGTGCTGCAAAGTTTTAATGGTATCTTTGTGCCAATGGCGTTACAAATGCTGATGTACAATGTTTTATCAGCGAGCGATCTGATCATGCTCACCTACTTTGAATCTGATTCAGCCGCGGCCAGTGGCTATGTATCGCGGTTCATTTTTGTAGCCATTGTGTTTCTTAGCGCGTTATCAACAGTATCATCGATGCTTGGGGCGCAGTACTTTGGCTCGGGAAAGCGTAAGAAGATGTTCGCGGTGCACAACACTTCTTTGTATATAGGGTTGGTCATTTCTGCACTTGCATTTTTGATCAACTTGTTTTTCTCTGACCAGATATGGGGAACCTTAGTTCAGGACAATGACCTGCTGGTTCATGTCCAGATTTATGCTTCTTATATGGTTCCAAGCCTGATTGCTTCTGCCGCAATCCTAGCATTTGAGTCTTCCCTACGTATTGATGAGCAAGCCAGAGCCGTCAGTATTATTGGTGGTATATCAGTGGTCTTGAACTTAGTCCTAAACTATTTGTTGATTTATGATCGACCAGGGTTTGAGGGAATGGGTATCGAAGGCGCTGGGATTGCAACCCTGATCGCGCGAATTTCACATTTTGTTTTATTGCTAGGCTATCTCTTCATAAAATCAGGTTTCCGCGAGAGTGTGTTTGACTTTTATTATGATCACCACTACGGCAAAAACTTTGTGCTCACCAGTGCAAATGAACTAATTTGGCTACTCACTATGCTCGTCTACCTTGTTTGCATTGGTGTGTTACCAGCGGCCTCCGTGCTGGTATTTAACTACTTTAATCTGTTTGACTCTCTGGTGATGTCACTATATCTGTCGGCTTCCATCGCTTCCAGTATCTATCTTGGGGGGAAAATTGGTTCAAGCCAAGTGAATATTGTTAGGGTTGCCGCTCGGTTGTTTGAAGCCTGGCTGTTCAGAGCTTCACTGATATTCTGCATGTTGGCCCTAGCTGGCTACCTAAGCCTTGCCCACTTCCTGCCTGATGTATACCAATTAGGTAGTTTACTTGCTCTTGTTTGTATTTTGGTCTTATTACTAAGATCTATGGTGACATTTTATATTGTAGGCGTGTTAAGGGCAGGGCTTGACTCGGGCTATGTATTCAAGGTTGAGTTTGGTGTGTTGGTATGTTTTATACTACCTGTGCTCGGGTATATCTACTTTTTTGACATGTTAACCATTGCTGTGATGTTTGCGGTTATGTTGATTGAAGAGCTACTTAAGCTACTGATTTTTAAGATTAGGTTGCGGTCTGCCGACTGGCTCAAGAGTGCCTTGGCCTAGCTAGGATTGTGCGGTTATCTTCGATTTTATGGCAGAGTGATGTTAATAAAAAGTGCGTAGGGTATATGATAGGTACCTGCGAAGTTATAGACTTTTGCCACTTAACCTATGGGAGCTGATATTTTCTTTATGTTCGGCCTCGCGGATGCTTTTGTGATGAAGGTAGAGCCAAAGGTAGCGATGATAAAGAGCAGTTATTTGAAAATGGCAGCAAGTGTTAAGAACTGCTGGGCTGCGAGCAAGATCCAGACTTGCGATTAAGCAGGATAAAAATTCGGTTTAGTTAGTCGATGTTATGTTTCGTATTTTGGTTGCTGAAACGCAGCTCTGGCTTGTTCAACTTTACTGCGACTAATACACTCAGGCGTATGATCGTTAATTAATCCCATTGCCTGAATAAAGGCGAAGGCGGTGGTGGGGCCAACAAACTTCCAACCACGTTTTTTTAACGCTTTGGCGAGGGCAACTGATTCGGCTGTCGTGGTTTGGCTTTGCGGAATACGGTCAGCATCGGGTTTGGCTTCAAATTGCCAGAAAAAGGCGGCAAGAGAGCCTGCTTCTTTAACTAATGCTTGTGCACATTTGGCGTTGTTGATTACCGCTTCAATTTTACCGCGATGGCGCACTATGCCGGCGTTTTGCAATAAACGTTCGATGTCGGCGTCATTAAACTGGGCAACTTTATTGAAATCAAACTGAGCAAAGGCGGCGCGGAAGTTGTCACGCTTATTTAATATGGTGCGCCAGCTTAAACCCGACTGAAAACTCTCAAGGCAAATTTTCTCAAACAAGCGCTGGTCATTATCGACCGGGAAGCCCCATTCATGGTCGTGATAAGGCACAAACTCAGGCGCACCTGCACACCAACCACAACGTGGTAAGCCGTCATCGGCGATAAAAGGTTGACTCATGTTGGCTCCTTGCTAGGTGATTCCTTGGCGTCGCATATTATTTTTAAAGCATAACTGAAAAAACTCAATAAAATAATTGTTTTAACTGGGTCAAAATTCGCTCAGGGTAGACTGCACGGGGCTGAGTTGATTGGGATGGTTCTGTAAGAACAATACTACTCACTCGGGGAGGGGAGGCTGCGGGTGACCGTATTCTGCTCGCCAAAAATGCCGGGAAAAATCATCCGTAATTGACCTGTGGGTTGACCTTATAATTACGCAGTCTCTGGTTTGGCCTTGGTTTGTCAACAACTAAGGCGGCTAATGCCGCCTTACAACCCTAAACAACTATAATCTGTGTCTAAGCTATTGTTGTTTGGGCATAAACATCCTTTCGTGTCAGAATTATTTGGCGCCTTTAATAAAAGCTACCGTCATACCAACAAACAACATCCATGCGGCTAAGTAGATCATTCGTTACCCTTCTCGCTTACTGATGAATGTTGATGATAGCTTAATAAGCCGTTTGCGCTATTCGCTAGATCTCATACAGGGCAGAATATTTTCTTATTTTCGAGAAAATGTGACTTTTTTAACATTAAATTGAAATGTAACGGGTTGAAGCAATAGAAGGTTTATATTATGTAACAAATATTGGTCATTTTTTGGTCAGTTATTGACCTGGTTGTCGTTGGTGACTCGATGAATGGAGAAAAAATTGAAACAAACGCCACCGTTGGATTATCAGCGTTACTTCCCCGTTTGGTTGTTGTTGTCTGAACTGTATTTAGATAATGAGTTTGATGAGCAAGCTAGTGCTCATCTAGCGCGGCGGTTAAAAGATACTGAATTTAGTTTAGTACAGCTTGAGCAAATATTATTCTCGCAGGTGCACCCTGTATTGCATTGGAATTTATTAAGCGTGGCTGGAGAGTGGGTAAGTTTTGAAGCAGTCAGCTTGCAAGATGCGATAAACGATTATTTAGCTGGACAGCAAAGTCTTCGAGGTAAGTTAAAACACCTGACGAGTTGGCCGTGGCGGCGTTATAGCCAAGCCTTAGTTGTCGCGGATTGGCTGCGGGTTAAAACGTTATATAAAGATCTAAAACCCTAATTTAGCTTGAATATGTTCGACAAACTCACTCAAGCCTTGTTGGTCTATTTCAGTAAAGCGATTAAGAATTGGGCTATCGATATCGAGCACGGCCACCGTTTGGGTGTTTACATTAATCGGTAGCACTATTTCAGACTGGCTAGCCGCATCACACGCAATATGGCCCGGAAATTCATGAACATCGGCAATGCATTGGATCGTGTTGCTACTAAACGCTTTGCCACACACACCTTTGTCTAAATCAATGCGCACGCATGCTACCTTGCCTTGAAAAGGTCCCAATACCAGTTGCTCTCCTTTGTGTAGATAAAAGCCGACCCAGTTGATGTTACTTAAGTTCATATTGAGTAAGGCGCTGATGTTAGACAAATTGGCAATCAGGTCTGGCTCGCCTTCAATTAATGCCAGTGCTTGTTGAGTGAGTAATTGGTAGTCTTTTAATGAATTCATATCATTGGCTGCTTATTATTAGTTTGAGAGCGGTAATTACAGCATATTTTGCTGGGGACTTTCGATAGTATATCGTTTTTAGTGCCTTCAACCCCCACCTAGTCATGGTGATAGGGTTGAAGTGTAAATCTATTCGCTTACTGCACTTATTTGACCTGTACCTATGGCTAATTGTTTCTCTGCCTCGGTATATGGCCGGCAAGAAACATCGTAAACTTTTTGATACCACTGAAAATATTTATACAGCGAACGCAAGTTACGAAAGTAAAAGCCGTAACCTTTAGCCAAGCAAGCGCCATCTTGTTGCGGAATATTAGCAAACACGTCTTCTTCGGGATAATACAAGGCAGGTAAAAAATGGCTGGCTTCAATTTTGTAATACTTGCCATTGTCGGCTTGCGTGCTGCAAGGTAATGAGGTGCAGCCGGTAAATTGATACTGCTCACCAGCTTCAATTTCTTGCTTACCTGTGGTGTAGACGAGCTCTTCAAACTGAGTGCCGTAAAAGTAAGCGGCAGAGATTGAAAAATAGATGACCAGTAAAACTGCGCTCAGCCAAGAGCCGTTAATACCTAAGCGGCGTGCTGAAAAGTTAACTTCATCAGGTTTTTGCTTATCCGGCTCAAAGGCGAGCCAAACTCCTGCTTTTTTTAGGAATCGAAATACGGGGTTACGGCCGCTAAATACATAACCAAACCAAACAAAAGGGCGTAACACCACGAAGCGGATCTTAGCCAGTAGCCAAAAAATAGCAGCGATGGCTTTAACTAGTAATGATGGATTAGTATCCATAGGAGCATCAGTGGCTGCGCTGTCAGCCAACGCTTGCTGCGCCTGGCGTAACAGAGCATCACGATCCATGGGGGGCTCATTATTTTGCTTCATGGTGTTTCCTACTGCTTTGTTATTAAAAAGTTAAGCCGGATTAAGAACCGCTTGTTTGGTCGGCGCCGAAATATTGAGTTGCTTGGTTGTAATGTCGTATTTGATCAGCATTTCACCTTCAGCATCAGGCGTTTGCAGTAAGGTATTGGCAACTGCAGGTTTGATTCGAGTCGTGATATAACCTGGTAAGCCACGAGCACCAATAGCAGGCACGTAAATATCCTGACAAATGTCAGCTAAGGTTTGGTCGCTGATATTAATATTGATATTTTTGCCACTGGCTTTAATTTGGCGATTAAGCTTATCGATTTCACGACGGGCAATTTTTTCAACTACAGCTAAATCTAAGCGGTTAAAACAAACTATGTTTTCACGGCCATTAAAGCGATTAAGGAATTCGGGGCGATACACCTGATCGAGCTCTTTCATGGTTTCGCTCACGGCCTCATCAAAGCTTAAGTTCTCATCGAGGAAGTTTGGCTGGCCAATATTGGTGGTCATTAAAATAATGGCTTCACCAAAGGATACAGTTAGCCCTCGGTTATCAGTTAATCTTCCATCATCAAGCACTTGCAATAACACATTAAAAACATCTGGATGTGCTTTTTCCATTTCATCGAACAATACAATCACTCTAGGGTTGCTGCGCATTGAATTGGTTAAAATACCGCCAGCTTCGTAACCTTCATAGCCCGGTGGTGCACCAATGAGCTTGGCCACGCCATGTTTTTCCATATATTCCGACATGTCGAAACGTAACAACGCGCGTTCATCATCAAATAACGCGGCGGCAAGGGCCTTAGCTAGCTCTGTTTTACCTGTGCCTGAGGGGCCTAAGAACATAAAAGAAGCCTGTGGCTTTTCTGGATCTTTTAACCCCACACGAGCGACGCGCACCGCATCGGCAAGCTGGTCTACAGCATGATCTTGTCCATAAACCCGTGAGTTAAGCACGGAGTGAATTTTCAGCAGTTTGCTGCGCTCATCTTGATTGAGCTTGTCAGTTGCGATACCAGAAATAGCGCTAAATTCTGCTAATACGCTATCAACATCGAGACACAAGTTAGCGTTAACTTGACGAGTTAGTTGCTCAAATGCTTGTTTATTTTCTTTGACGTAAGCTTCCATTTGCGCAATTTCAGCGCGGATTTTGCTGATAGCTTCAGATTCAAAACCTGCCGCTAATGAAGCTGAAAATGAACGAAATTGATCAAGCGTTTCTGGTTCAGGTTTGGTGTCACCTTGGGCTTGTTCAACTTCCTGTTGTTTGAGCAGGGCATTTTCAAGTTCAATTAAGCCTTCTTCGCCATCTCTTTGGTTTTTATAGCATTTTCGTAATTGCTGTTGAATGGATTGCCATTGCTCTTGTTGCTGGCTGATTAACTGTAGTAGCTCTGATTTTTTACTCAATAGTTGTTCAGTAGGGACATGCAAAAATTCACTGCTTTCATCGCCAGCGATAGCCGCTTCAATTAAGCTTAACTGTTGATTCAGTTGAGTTAATTCAGCTGGTGCCGCGTGGGCTCGTTGGCGATAAGTAGTGAGCGCACGATCAAGTAGATTTAAACTTCGCTCAGGTTGGGCGCGGCTTAAGCTCATTTCACGAACGCGGTATTTGTTGGTTAAATCAATCGCAGTTGCTATCGCGCCTTCGCTGATGGTGATCTTATGGTGTTGCTCTAAGCGCTTACTGGTTACAGTGATAATTTCAGTCAGTGATTCATGAGCGGGCTCTTTGATATCGAGCATCGTGTAATATTCACGCATGTCGGAATGGCATTTTAATACCACTTCTAAGTCATCATCACGGGTTTCAAAAATTACTTGAAACTTATTCATACGAATTTCACGAACCAAGGCATTAATAAAGTTAGTGCAACCGTTGTTGCGTGCCGCTTCAATAAAGTCACGTGCGTCTTCTATGATCAAGATGGATTCTTTGGAGCGGCTCAGGGTACGTAATAGCTTCTGAAAATGCTCATTCATAGCACTTGGATCACCAGATGCAAACAAGCCATCTGTGTCTAGCCAATAAATGCGTTTATTAATAATATCAAATGAAGCTTCGCTATCGTTTTTACTGGCTTGCAGACCTAAGCAAAGGGCTGAGCAACCCACTCCACCGGTGCCAACAAGGAGCACACTGTTGGCTTGTTTGCGCATTAATACACCTGCCAGTTGCTTGAGCTCTTTATCACGACCAACAAGCTGAAAGTCGGGCTGTTGAGCTAGTTTGTCGCGCCCGCGAATTAAATGGTTATTCTGTGGCATAGGTTACCTCTTGGATATAGGGAAGAAAGTAGCCCTGATTAGGGCTACTGATTAGGCGATTGAGGCTTAAAAACCGAACGGGCTAGTTTCAGCTTGTTTCTGGGGTTGCTCGGCTTGTTGCTCGTCGTCATATTTTCCCGAAGTAACGTCAGCGGCTACTGAAATTGACTCTTGTACGCTGGCCTGAACGTCTTTTGCGGTGTTTTCTAAGCGGCTTAATAAGTCTTTAGTTTCTAATAGGCCGTCACGAGTAATACTGGTCGCTGTTTCAATCACTTGACCGTATTGTTCTAGATCTTCCAAGGCCTTGCTTAACTCACTATTTTGCTCTTGCGTGCCAAGCGCGACGCGGATCACTTCTTTTTGGCCTAATGCTGTGGTGGTTTGCTGCATGCGTTCAAGCGACATACGGGCCATTTCTGATGACTCACCGAGCGCTGCCGACGAGACAGCTTGTAACACCGTGCTTAACTGGTCGGCGACGCCAGCAACGCCGGAACTATGCAGTTGACGAGTTTTAGAAATTTGTTGATCGTTGGCATCTTGCATTGACTTAATGCGATGACCTGAGCTGGTTAATTCTGCCAGCACTGTCGTGGTGTCAACTGCGGAGCTACCTAACGCTTTAATATGATTTTCTAGGTCTCGTTTATGACGCTCTCGGGTCATACGTTCAATATCACCTTCTTCTGCATCGGCTGGCTGCAAGCTGTCACGTAAGGCCTCATTTTGACTGTCCGCTTCTTTGGTGGCGTCGTTAATGATGGCGTACATTTCACGCATACTAAAGTTAGCTTCATTAAGGTTATCAATTTGACCATTCATCATGTCAAAGTGCTCAGATACGGTGCCGACACGTACTTCTGTAGTTTGAATAAAGTCTTGTGCTGCGGTTACTAACGCCTTTTGGCGGTCTTTATGTTCGGTAGACGAGATATCTAATAGTTCACGCAGTTTGGCTTTTTGTTCCGCGTATTCAACTAGCTTAGATTCTTTTTGTGGTTGCTCTGGAGTGGTTGCCATAGCTTGGGTTAGTGTGGCTAACTCGTTATTGTGGTTTTCCACTTCAACTTGCAATAATGCGATTTTCTCACGTGATGCCTGCGTGATGTTACCAAAGCCAAACCAAGATTTATCTTCGCTCAATAGTGCGATTTGATTTTTTTTCTCTTGCAGGGTTTTGGTTAAACTTGCTAACTCTTGCTCTTGCGCCTCGCGCAGCACTGCCAATTCGGCTTCGGCTTCTTTATCTTCAGCAATCTCTCTAAATACATCAAAGGTGACGCCATTCATACGTAGGGTGTAAACCGCATCAACGATGTCAGTTAATGGGGTGATTTTGCTTTCAAATGAGATCAGGGCGTTATTGATCTCGTCGTATACGGTTTTAAGTTCAGAAAACGCACCTGTGTCGGTTAGGGCAATAATTTCCTGCGCCATACGTTTGCGTTCGTGTTGTAAAAACTCTTTGAACTGGTTGAATTCTTCGAGCTTTTCTTTGGCATCGTCTTTGTTGTTAGCAAATGTAAGTGCTTGTGATACCGCATTTTTCTTATCGGTAGGTGTCAGGCTTGGATCTAAGATGATGCCATAAAAGGTATTTGATTGAATATTAGCAAACTTGGAGCTGGACACTTGCTGTTGTTCTTTGTTGACTGTTTTTGCGCTAGTCGAACGGCGTTTAGAGGTGTTAACCGCCTGTTCCATAACTTCATTAATGGTGCTAGATGACTTTTTTTTACTGCGTGCATTAGACGACATTTAGTATCCTAATCAGCAAAGCTGAGGTGTAATATGGAAAATAATCCGTTAAATTAATTAGTTAAATATTTTTTCACCAACTAATGAACGGACCATGAGTTTGAAGGTCAAGTAAATATCAAAATTTGAGTCTATATTAATTGACAATAAAAATTTTAACAATGATATATATTTCACCTTTATCCGGTTCGGATATACGGCAGGAAGTAGTGATGAAACAAGTTTATTTATTTGATTGGGGCGACACCTTAATGGTGGATGATCTGAGTCAACCAGGGCACATGAAAGATTGGCCTGAAGTTGCAGAAGTTCCAGGGGCTGCGTCGCTGCTCGCCGCGATTTCGCAAACGGCCGCAGTTTATGTTGCTACGGGGGCTGAAAATACTAATCCCGAATTGGTGCAAGCTGCATTTAAGCGCACCAGTTTAAGTTCTTATATCACCGGCTATTTTTGCCCCGATAATGTGGGGTTTGCTAAATCATCAACACAGTATTACCGCACTATTGCCACTATGCTAGGCGTGGCGGTCAACGAAATAACCATGGTCGGTGATAATCTAACCCGTGATGTGTTACCTGCTCTTGAGGTTGGGATGAAGGGAGTATGGTTTAACCCCAAACAGCTGGAAAATACGTTAGCTGTTAAGGAAATTTATTCATTAGATGAATTAATAGGTGAGTGATGGAATTAACAAGTTTAGTGGGCAGCTGGGTGTTAATCGGCAGTGTGGCGATCAATAGTGAGGTGGCTTTTATTGGTGAGGATACCGACCCAAATGGGGTTGGCAATTGGTTAAATGGTCGTGCGGGTGAGCTGGTAGGGCAAATAAAAACGGTTAATGGTTTAACTTTAACTATTGCTGATAATGGCGCTTTTACGGAAGTGAAAACCGGCAAACCTAGTATTACATGGTATGATCAAGAAGGCGTGCTGGAATCAGAGGTTGAGCCCTTTAATGGTACGGTTGTGCTAAAAGGAGAGGGAGCGTTTCTAGTGGCTGAAGCAATACCTAACTGGGCGCAGCCGACTGCAAATGACTATGGTGTGGCTTTGCGCTATGACGATGGCGACACCATTATTGCAGAATGGCTTGAATGCATTGATAACCGTTTAGTACGTACGGTGAACGTGGTAACCGACGAGCTGTATTTAGATCGCATCGTGATGGTTTATCAAAAATCTTAATAATATTTAGCTTACCTAAGCTTGGATCTAGCTCGTAGCTATTTATCCAAGCTTAGGCTATTTCATTTATTTACAATTAATAAACGTATACTGCACCCGCTGTGTCAGCAATAGCACTGGCTGTGTCTTCATTATACTTCTCGGTACCGTCTGCGCCTACAGCGAGAGTGCTGCCATCACCACTTAGTGCTAAGCTTTTACCAAAGAAAGCAGAAGCCTGCGTTTCTTTTGATTTTAATAATGTGCCGGCATCCCAGCCATTACCTTGCCGCTTAAACAAATAGGCTGCACCTGAATTTTCTGCACTGGTGTCGCTTGGGGTTTCAATCTGCCCTGAATGGTCTGATTTGTTGCCAACAACAAGAAACTGACCATCATCACTCAAGCTAATACTGCTACCGAACTTATTCAGTGTGCTGAGATCCGCTATTTTTAGCGTTTGGCTATGCTGCCAATTGTTTGTTCCTGCGTATTCGTAGACATATGCACCACTTTCGGCCCACTGATAATTGCCATCAGCACCGATGACTAAGGTTGAGCCTTGACTATTAAGATCGAGGTCTAAACCAAATGACTGATTTGGCCCAGGTGCAGCGGAAGCAAATGCACTTTTAAGCTGCCAAGAATCATTGCTATCGGCATGATAGATAAACACCCGTCCAGTATATCTATGCTCAGGGATAGAGTCATAAGGCGCACCCACAGCTAAAACTTGACCATTATTACTTAACGCAATACTCGCACCAAAATTGGCATAACGTCTTAGTGTGCTAGGTTTTAGATATTGTGCTACTTGCCACCCATTGTCTGCTTGGCGGCGGAATATGTATACCGCGCCCGAGTCTTCTAGGCTGTTATCAGCTGGTTCAGTAGCATTGGCGGCATCGTCGCCAATTGCGCCAATGGCTAAGGTGTTGCCATCACCACTTAGCTCAACTCGGTAACCAAAGCTATCATTAAACTCAATGTTAGAGCTTGCCTTAAGGTATTGGGTTTGTTGCCAGCTGTTGTTATTTCGCTCAAAAATATAGACGGCACCTGCAACATCCGCGAGATTCTCTTCTGGCTTATCCGCGCTAGTTGAAGCTTCGCCAATGGCGCCTATCGCCAAGGTGTTGCCATCATCACTAAGGCTAAGGCTGGCACCGAACCAGTCCCAGTTTCCGGCATTACTGGCTTTTAGGTACGCTTGTTGTTGCCAAGTGCCATTGGGCTGTCGAGTGTAAACGTAAACCGCTCCGCTATTATTGAGAGATTCATTTTCACCATCTTCCATTGGTGAGCCAACAGCTAATGTATTGCCATCTTTACTTAGGCTGACGTACTGGCCAAAAGTATCTTTTAGCTCGGCATTGGATGCTTGCACTTTCACACTTGACTGAATCAGCTGAGCGAGGTCGATGTTGAGTTCATTTGAATCGCTGTGGCCTGTAGCATTGCTAGCACGGATGAAGTAGGTGGGAGTCGTTATCGCTTTGGTTTGATGAGCTGCTAGATTCACTTGATTTTTTGGTGTGGTTATCACAACTTGGCAGGTATCTACCGAGTCTTGTTTTAAGCAAACATCGTACTGCTCGGCATATTCTGAGGTTTGCCAACTAAGCAGAAATTGACCTGCTTGATCGGGTACGGCACTGATATCAGTAAAATTAAATGCTGATGGAGCGGGCTGTGGTGCTGCAGTTGGTGTGACCGGAGCGGGTGTGACTGGAGCGGGTGTGACAGGCTCTCGTTCTGAGCCGCCACCCCCACCGCCACAGGCTGATAGAATACCAACGACTGAGGGCACTAATGTTACCTTCAAGAGCTGAGTTAGGCTGGTCGATTTCAACATATACAGTTCCTTTATATTTAATTTGTTGCAAATAACTATCAAGTGGAAAGTGATATTCCATTGTGTTTCTTATGTTTAATATGTTGTTTTTATTGGTCTATTTTTGTTTGTTGACCTAGCCTTGGTTTTACGCGAAGTAATTAAGTTGTAATATCTAAATCAAATGTAAACTGTTATCATCAACCTTATAATAGTTTGTGACGATTCGTCAATAGATGACTAGTGCACTAAATGATATGGTGTGAATTTTCCTGATTGGGGGTAAGGCATGTTGGCTGGTATTCATCACGTGGCGATTATTTGTGCCGACTATGAAGTTTCCAAACATTTTTATCACAAAGTGTTGCAGTTACCTATTTTGGCTGAGCACTATCGCGCAGAGCGTGACTCGTTTAAATTGGATTTACAGCTACCTGATGGTGGCCAGCTAGAGCTATTTTCTTTTCCCAACCCACCCGTTCGACCAAGCCGACCAGAAGCGCAGGGGCTTAGGCACTTGGCGTTTAAGGTAAATGATGTTGTTGCAGTGGCGGAATATTTGCAGGCGCAGCAGGTGGTCGTTGAGCCGATCCGGATCGATGAATACACAGGTAGGCAATTCACCTTCTTTCAAGATCCCGATGGCTTACCCTTAGAGCTTTATCAATATGACTAACTTGTTGCAGCTGATGGTAGCCCGAGAGAAGGGTTAATGAGACAGATGCAGCTTTGTCGGTAGACTCATTTCACAGAGTAGATAACATGAAAACATTTATTGTTCCGAAATCATTACATGAGGTTTTTGGCGAGCGGCAAACTTGGCTGGAAGTGACTGGCGTTGTGTTGTTTGCATTGTTGGGGTCGAGCTTAATTTATGGGCTGCTTTATACCCCTATAGCGGAGCTGAGTCTTTGGCGAAGTGTGATTGCTTGGTTATTGATAGCCGATATTTTGGCGGGTTGCATTGCTAATTTTTCTCGGGGTACCAGTCAGTTTTATGGTGCTCGCGCATCTGGTCGCTGGCTGTTTATCGCCATTCATTTTCACCTCATTGCGGTAGCTTGGTTATTAGGTGAGCCGATACTGGCGATGGGTTACATTTGGGCCTACACGATTGCAGCAGCAATTATCGTTAACTTATTACAACAGTATCGCTATCAGTTATTTATTGCCGCTAACTTAATTGCTTACGGCTTGATTCTGATTGTCGCGCTAGCACTGCCGAGTTGGCTGATGTTGGTTAGTATTTTATTTATGCTTAAAGTGGTGTTTAGTTTTGGTGTCGATCATTACGCTTATGAGCGAGTCTGATCAGACTTTGCTCATTACTGGGTTAATCATCCAGTAATGAGCAAAATAGATTTTATTCGTTAACAACAGGCTTGGTAAAGCTGAGGCTATTATTCTACCGTTGAATTACGCTGCGCCACTAAGTCACTAAAATACTGTACAAACTCGACTTCATGGCCATCAGGATCGATAAAGTACACATTTTGTCGATAGGGATGCACGACACCTGGGTTGGCAATTTCAAACCCAGCAGCAGTTAGCCTTGCTATTACCCCTTTAATATCATTGGTTTCAAACGCAAAATGAGCCAATCCCACTTGATGGCCAGCTAAATCACGTCCATCCTGATCACCATTGTCGGCAAAGGCGATGTATAAATCATCACAACCAAAGTGTGCCCAATTTCTGGGCTTGCCACTCCACTCTGACTGACCACTATCGCGAATTTTCCACTCTGGAAAGGCCGCTTGATAAAAGGTTAAGGCGCGCGGAATATCGCGTATTACTAAGTTTAAATGCTCTAATCTTACCATTGTTGCTTCCTCTCATTTGTTATTAAGTAAAGTAAATTATTTATTTAATATTTAAGTTAACGGCAAATAAAAATTAAGTAAACAAAAAACTTTACTTAATTTTACTGCCACGAAATAATACTTAGCATAGACAAGCCGTTGCAGTGGAGTCACATGAGTAAGTTAGCAAAAGCCGGTCGAACCATACTTGAATTGCTGAAGGAGTGTGGTGATATGACAGTGAAACAGTTGGCTGAGAAGCTGGAAATGACCACTATGGGTGTACGTCAGCACTTGCAACAACTTGAGCAAGAAGGCGAACTAGTCAGTTATGATGAGAAAGCCCCGCGCGGGCGACCAACCCGCTTTTGGCAACTGACACCGGCGGCGCAGCGCCACTTTGAAGACCGCCACGAAGAGCTGACAGTGCAGCTGCTTATTTCGGTAAAACAAGTATTTGGTGAGGAAGGCTTAGATAAACTTATTGCGCAGCGAGAAGCGGATTCAATTGCTTTATATCAAGCGCGTATCTTACCCTTAAACACGATTAAAGCCCGTTTAGACAAATTAGCTGAGTTAAGATCGCAAGAAGGTTATATGGCCAGTGTGGAGCAAAATGAGCAGGGATATTTGTTGCTAGAAAACCATTGTCCAATCTGTGCCGCGGCGACTGCTTGTATGGGATTTTGTCGCTCTGAACTCAGTATTTTCCAGTCTCTTTTTCAAGATTTAGCAGCCGTGACTCGCACCGAACATATTATCGAAGGGGCCAGACGCTGCGTTTATCAGGTAACACCATTATGATCAGTTTAAATGATAAAACATTGGCGCTAGCGGCATTAAAGCAAGCCCTTAATCAATATCACAAGCTTGAAGAGACAACTTGGCAAGCCATGCAAAATATTGTACGGCTAAGCCGTTTAAACAAAGGGCAAGTGTTATACGAGGCGGGTGTAACACCAAGTACTTTTGCTTTTGTTTACCAAGGATTAGTGCGTGCTTATGCTCTTGATGAGAAAGGTGTGGAATACAATAAAAAATTTTTCATCGAGGGCGAGTTCCCTGGTTCGATGAGTGCGTTGTTAACCAAGGCTCCTTCGCAGGTCACTATTGCTGCACTTGAGCCGAGCCTGATCATTGAAATTGACTTTGCTGCCTATCGCAAGTTATTAGCACGGCATCATGACTTGGCTTTACTTCAGATCGCCTATTTAGAAAAAAACTGGCTACTAGAAAAAGATGCCCGTGAGATTGAATTGGTGTTGACCGATGCTAGCCAGCGTTATCAACGCTTTCTGACCGAACATAGTCAGTTGGCGGCGCGTTTAACCCAATATCAAATAGCGTCACATTTGGGGGTCACGCCTACGCAATTAAGTCGGATCCGTAAACAAATAGCGGCAGATTAGCTTGCCCAGAGTAAAGTGTAAATCTGCGTAATCCTTTAATTCAAAAGTCATTCAGCTTGAACATTTCGTCAACAAGAATGTCTTGTTAGGGAAAATGTATCCAGATTTCGGGTTTAGTTAAATATTTTGTCTTCGTCAACCTATGTAAATGAGCGCGCTCTTGCTTCTCGCTAAGATGATCTTATCAACCTTACAGAAGGAATAAATAGATGACTTTACTTACCGCTTTAAATTGGCGTTACGCTGTTAGACGTTTTTCTGATCAAGTTGTCACAGAAGATCAACTGGAACAATTACTGCACGCGATAGTATTAAGCCCGTCTTCCTACGGCTTACAGCCCTATCGTGTATTAGTGGTAAAAAATCAAGCATTACAACAACAGCTGGTTGCCCATGCTTATGGTCAAGATAAGGTTGCTGACTGCTCGCACTTATTGGTGCTAGCTGCCGACACAGATATTGGCGAGACGACGGTTGCGCGCTATTTTGAGAATTATGTTAAAGCCAATGGGCAACAAGCCGATCCGAATGCATTGGCTAACTATCGCGATCAC
Source organism: Motilimonas sp. 1_MG-2023 (assembly GCF_030547455.1). Lineage (NCBI taxonomy): Bacteria > Pseudomonadati > Pseudomonadota > Gammaproteobacteria > Alteromonadales > Motilimonas > Motilimonas sp. 1_MG-2023. The sequence goes on from NZ_JAUOPX010000008.1 coordinate 104,029, forward strand.
CTATCGAGTGCCCTTGCGGCAAAATCGCCACAGCAGAAACAACAGTGGGCTGCAGAGCAAGTTTTTATTGCATTGGGCAATTTAGTCACCAGTGCCGCCCTGTTAAATATTGATGCCTGTCCGATGACGGGGTTCGATGTAGCAGGCTTTAATCAGGTACTGGGTTTAGGCGAACTCGGATTAACAGCCACAGCCATTTGTCCGATCGGCTATCGTCATGCTGATGATAAAAATGCTCAGCAAGCTAAAGTGCGTCGTTCATTGGCAGAGTTTGTGATTAGAAAATAGGGGGCTAAGATGGCTTATCTTCCGGTATTAGCTTTTATTGCGGGGGCGGCTATTGCCACCCAAGGCGGCATGAATGCACAACTTGGTATGCTGTTAAAGAATTCTTTGATGGCAACTGCGGTTGCCTTTCTGCTGAGTAGTGTATTGGTTAGCTGTGTATTGTTATGGTCAAACAAGGTTTGGCCCACAAGCGAGGTGTTACGTAATATTCCATTACCACTTTGGTTTGGCGGCACGCTTAGTGCGCTAGGTGTTGCATTATTTTATTACCTGATCCCAAAAATGGGCGTTGGTAATATGATGGCTTACGCACTGGCAGGGCAGATTATTATTGCCATGGTGATCAGTCATTTTGGCTGGTTTGGTTTGCCAGTTTCGACGATAGATGGCTATAAAATCATGGGCGTGGTGGCGTTACTAGTTGGAGTTTGTTTAATTAATGGGGTGGGAAAATAGGCCGAGAGAATATTTTGCTGCAATTTAGCTTATGTATGGCGCATTCTGTGGGTGCCAGCTTCGCTCCCATAGAATGCATCGGCCTTCACTGATTAGCAATGAACAAATCATGCTAAATATATTTTAAGTATCTATTTTTGAAAGAGAAAATTGTGCTAACAGCCGCTCTAGCTGCTCTGATAATTGTTCTAACTCTAAACTAATATCACGGCTTTCGCTGGCCGATTGTGACGTGTCATTGGCGTGTTCGGTGATCATGAGTATTTGGCTTTGAACGTGTTCGCTTACTTGAGAGGTGGTTAACGTTTGTTGCTTGATTTGCTCGGCATGATTTAGAATATCTTGCATTGCTTGCATGGCACCACTCATGGCTTGGGAAAGGGCTTCAATGTCTGTTGCACGTTGATGTGCGGAATCACTTACATCATCGACAGCTTGTAATGAAGCTATGCTGCCTTGTTGAAATTCATTAATAATATTTTCAATGTTACCAGTGGCTTCACTGGTGCGGCTTGCCAATACTCGCACTTCATCGGCAACCACGGCAAAACCACGGCCTTGCTCGCCAGCGCGAGCGGATTCAATGGCAGCATTCAATGCCAGTAAATTGGTTTGTTCAGCAATACCCTTGATGGTTGCTAAAATAGATGACACTTGTTCTGTTTGTTGATTAAGTTGACTGATACGTTGCTTTACATCATCAATGTGTGTAACCAAGCCATTGATTTCACCACTGACACTATGAGCTTGTTGGGCACTGGTTGCTATTGTATTGGTGGTTTCGGTGACGAGCTGTGAGGCTTGTTGCGTGGCATCACTTGCATGCTGCTGTTGTTGCTGCATTTCTGCAATATTACTTTGTACATGCTGAGTTTCTTGCATTTGATTACTTGCCGCATTATCTGTGGTGCTAGAGACTTGAGTGAGGCGGCGTGCAGAGTCAACCAGTTGATTAGACGTAGTTTTAACTTGTTGTAAGCTTTGTTCTACGGTTGTTAATAGCGAGTTTATGCCAACGCCAAGCTGACCAATTTCATCATTTTGTGACAGTGTGAGTCGTTTAGATAATTCTTTATTTTCGCTAACCTGAGACATGAAGTTTGACGTCTGGCGAATCGGTTTGATAATGATTTTGCGGATAAGCATTATGGTAACCATAAAACCAATAATGGCGATAACGCTCATAATGATAACGGCAATGAGTGCGCTTTGGCTCATTAATTTGTTGATGTGGGAAAGGTTGTATTCTAAACGTATGACCCCTAGTACTTCACCTTCTTTGGCCTGATGGCAACCGAGACAGTTGGTTCCTCGATAATCGCTACTGGCTTTCATTGGTAGAGCTATCACTAATCCATTGCCCCAGCTGGTGTTTATGGGCTCAACTATGGTTTCTCCCGCAAGTGCGCGCTGGTCTATGCTATCTTGGGCCTGTTGCTCTGTTGTACCAGTACCGTAAAGCTTGTTAACTGCCTCGCCACGGATTACTCGTACTTGCTCAATGCCATTTTGGGTGAGCGCTTTTTGTCGCAGTTGCTCTTTTTGTGCCATGGTGCCGGTCAACATCATCATATTTAGGCTGTCAAAGTAATTACTGGCTTTATCCTGTAATTGCTCGCTTAATACGGTATGCAGTAAAGCACTCTCTTGGCGGTATTGATAAAAGGTGGACGACGCCAATACCAAGGCAAATACACTGATTAACGTTAGCAATAACTTAGTAGCAATGGACATATGATTTATTCACCTACAGGAGATACGCATTTGATATGTTGTTGCTCTTTAAAAATAGTTTATTTTTAGCGTTTTGCTGGAGAGGATAAAAAACTGGGAATATCGATGTGAAAGCTCTGCACTGGCCAACAAGTTAAAACATCACAGAACCGCCCCTATCTTGTTACGAGCGGTGAGATAGGGATGGCTTATACCCGATCAACCTAGAGATGCTTGAAACATGCATCTTCAAGTTGATTGGGTATATATTGTTATCAACTTACTCTTTGTTGATGATTTGAATTGGCGTAGAGCGACTAGGCAGCATACGATTTGCCGCGCTCCAAGTTAGTTCGATCAAAAATTAGCTGCGAAAGATAAGCAGGTCTTAGTTAAAATAGTGTTTGTTTTGGGCAAGCCACTCGGGTAATTCCATAGGTGAGCGGCCTATTAGGTCTGTTATGTGGTTTTTTGATAGTTCAGGAAACCGCTGCCAAATTTTACTTTCGTGTTGAATATATTCACTGATAAAGGCTTGATCATTTTCGATTAGGCCCTGATCGGAATTCTCATATTGAATTGGTTTATCCACTAATGTGCTAATTTGTTTGGCTATATCATTGAAACTAAAACGCTTCTCACTCGTGAGGTTGTACTGTTTATTAATGTGCATACAGGCATCATCAGTTAGGACTTTCACCAATGCATCTGTCATGTCCGCTTCGGTAAGGTAAGCTCGCGCAACATCTAACCCAGGTAGGCGAAGCTTTTGTTGTTGTTTAATGTCATCGGCAAAAAACCAAGGGATATTAGATGTAAACCATGCAACCATATTTAAGTAAGTGAGTGGCATATCGGTGCGTTCGAGCAATGCTTTGCCAACCAAATGAAGAGCAGTGCCAGCTGGTACTTTCATGTAGTCAGGGTCCATATCGGCAATTGTTGCGCCCTCCGGTATGGCAATAAGACGCACAAGTTGTTTGATGCTTGGGTTTGCTTTATAAGCAGCGACAATGTTTTGAACTGCTAGTGGTTCATCTAGTACAAAATCTGGCGGGATCATCACAACACGGTCGACTCCCTGAAAGGCTGTAATTAAACTGTTGCTATCATGCCAGTCTGCTAGGATAACCTGTGCTTGTGGGTATCGAGCTTGCAATTCAGGAACAGCCTCTGTTCGACTGGTGGTGAGCTTTAGATGCACATTGTCAAAACGATCCAGTGAGGCAGTAAGTTCACTGGCAATCCTGCCGGAGGCACCGATAATTAAGATAGTTTCCATGAATATCTCTTAGGTTTTTGATTGTTGTGAAGATGTAAGTGAGTGCATATCGAATGGCTCAGCTTAAAGCTTTGCAGCTTGACGAGCGATGATGTTTTGCCATGCATTTCGTGCTTCTGGCTTAGAGCTAATCACTGGTCCAAAGTATTGAGTGGCAACAGTCTTAATACCAACAAAGTCTAAAATGGTACGTTTCAGGTGCTTATAGATTACATTCCCTTGCACCAGCTTGTACCAAAAGACCGGGGTATCTAAGGTAAAAATAAGCTCTGAGGTTTTACCTTTAAGTAACTTTTTCGGGATAGACTTTCCTTCCTCATATGAAAATGCAAAGCCAGACAAAAAAGTGCGATCGATGGCTCCTTTGAACTTCGCAGGCATGCTTCCCCACCAAACTGGTGAGATAATCACTATGTGATCTGCCCAGCTAATATGTAGCTGTAGTTGCTCAAGATCGGGCTCTAGTGGTTGTACTTTATCGTAGCCTTCAGTTAGATCTGCTTGGAAATCCAGCTCACCAATATTGACGCTGACTACTTCATGCTTACCTATGATACTGGCCTTATAGGCTTCACCCATCGCCTTATTCAAGCTTTCTCTCTTCGGGTTTGCGTTAAGGATAAGAACCTTTTTCATGATTACCTCTGAATTACAATCTGGGTCGGTTGACCTAGTTATGTTAGGTCGATAGACCTAGCCGTGTCAAGCGTGATATATTAGCGGCTTATTTGGAACTGACAGAATAGCTATGAATCAGTCTGTAACCACAAAAACACAAATCATTCAAAGCGCCTTAGAATTGCTGGTGAGCTCAGGCTTAGAGGGGCTAACGATGAGGAAAGTGGCCAGTCAAACAGGTCGCAGCCTAAGTAATGTGCAACACCATTTTAAGAACAAGCAGGTATTAGTATGTGCGATTGTTGAACACTATTTTGAGTTGTGTTCCAATTTGATCGATGAATTTAAAACCGTCACTACAAAAGCCAAACAGTATGATAATTATGAATTTTTCTTGTTTTGTTTGAATCACTTTGATGATCATACCGATGCCTGTCGATTTTTTCGTGAGATTTGGGCATATGCGTTACGTGACCCTGAGCTTGAGGCGTTTTTAGTGAGATACCAACGTCAAACAATTGAACAGCTATGTTGTTTTTGGTCGGCCTACCCAAAAGAAAACGCGTTGAAAGCCGCCGCCTTGGTGTTGCCATATTTTGATGGCTACTCGCTCCATAGTCATTCTATCGATCTTAACAATCATGAAGTTGCGCTATTGATGAGTGATCTAGTTGAAAGGTTGTTGAAAGCGTAAGCTGTTTAGCGCCTGCTTGTACTTTGAGTTTCTTCAACTCAATTACATCAGATAAAAAACGGTGGCCTAGACCACCGTTTTATTATTTTTGATAGCAGAGAAACATCTTATTCTGATAGCTCATCTTCTGACTGCTGGTATGCTGGCTGTTGCGGTTTTGTCGTGGCAGCTGTCTCTTCTAATAATGGAAAGTAGCTCCAATCAACTTGACCTTCATCCTCGATGAAATCATAAACCGACGCCCAAAGTGGGTTAGTATCCGGATCATCCGCAAGGTCGGCAATGTTGTCACTGATACAGGTTGCCAATTCGCTCATGTGCGTATTTCGGCTGGCTTTTCGAAATGATTTACCCAGTAACAAAGCGCGAACACCAACAGTTGGTACACCCGTTACTTTGCCATTTATTTGGTAATTAACGACTTGTTTTGAATAGAAGCCTGCTTGTTCTGATATCTCATGATAGTTGAGTGATACGAGGTGATAGCGGCCAGATTGGAGTAATTCTTCAACAGGTTTGTAAGGATGACCACCGACTAAAATGAGTGGTAAATTGACTTGAGCGCGTTTGTCTTCAGGTATGTCGATTACTTTGAGGTTTAACTTAAAAAAGTAACTTAGTGCTTCGGACGACACTATCGATCCACCCCAAGAGCCTACTTTCTGATCTTTAAGCATACTTAGGCTTATCTTTGGTGCTTTTTTATCTTCAAACAGTGAATCTATCCAGCCTTTTTTAGCACTTTCTGGTTGGTAATCTTTAGGAATTAATAAATGAATGGCTTCTTCATGTAATCCAGAAATGACTTTTAAACGGTTTTTATTCACTTTTCTTGGTGAGCGCTTGGCATGATAGTTGAGCACGTCCTCTTGCACTATACCGACAGAATAAATTTTGTTACCCATACCCATCAGGTTGTCTACCGAACCACCGGAGTTGAGTACGGATAGGGACGCATCAGATAAATTGTCATTACAATAGTTAGCGATATCGTTAGCCATCGAGAAATAGTTGCCTTTTGGGCCCCCACTACCTAGTTTGATTTCATCAGTCTGCGCATGGACAGATAAGCTTGCTAATAGTGTGATTGCGATAAACGCAGTACTCTTTAATTTTCTCATTAATATTTTCCTAAAATGGGCTTTCTGTTTCGTATTGGCTGTTGTAGATGTCTGGTGTGTCGGTGTCGCTACTCGATGAGCCCGCGATACCCGCAATTACACCAATAACAACGACAATTGCAAAAATAACTCCCACTATAATTTGCATGATCAATGTCGATTTACGGACTTCTGGGGACTTCAACGCGTTACTCCTTTATTGTTGGTCGATCTCATAGTCAGAAACTGAATTTTCAATACTGACCATCGCTTGATGAAATTCACCTTCGATGGCGGCAAATGCTTCTAAGCCAAGCATTTCTTCCAATTTGTTGCCGGACGTCGCAGCCGCAAAATTCATGGCTTCACCAACAATATCGGTAAATTCAGCCATGTCTTTGTACGAGGCTACTTTTTTCTCGAATGCTTTGTTTAATGTTGCCGCGCGGTCAACGTTAGCGCATATGATTCGATAGGCATTTTCTACTTTCTCAAGCATGTCAGCTTTAACGTTGTAATTATTGTCAGTGGCGGGGGTGGATTGAGCTAATTTACTTTGCAACTTTTTTACATAGCCACCCATTTTGTCTCGTGACTGCCTTGCTTGATTTAAGCGCTGTGCCGAGCTTAATACTAGGTTGTCGAGTTGTAGCGTATTGTTTTCTCTTGCCTCTGCAATCATCTTTTGTAGTACAAAATTTTGTGTTTTTTGTTTAACTAATGGATCAAGAGATTTCAAAAAACGAAGGCCATAAAATAGCGCTAGTGTGGCACCAACGGCAATGAATAGCGCAACAACACCTTGAATTATTTGTAATAAAAATAAGCCAAGGAACAAAAATCCGGCAACCATGAGGCCTACAAAAGCTAGATTTCTTGCTTTAGTGGTAATCGGAGATGTTTGTTTTTCTCGTATTTCAGTGATCGCTTGGTTGCTTTTTTCAAGCACACTAGCGAAGCTGGTGGAAATGTTTAGGTCTGAGGTTTGCATCGGATTAGACATATCCTTGATATAAATAAGTCATGTTATTTATTTTTGACTTTTTATGCAATGTGTAACTGGCTAATACGTTGCAAAACGGAGCTTTCCTCTCGTTTCAAAGCAATCAAAAAATGCCTTTTCTGTTAGAAACAGTAAGGAGCTGCTCGTCGCAGTGGTGGACGAGCTTGCATACGGTTCCCTTATTGCTGGCCAATTATTTGCTATAGGTTTCTATGCTGGATTGGGTTTGATCAAAAAAGGTGACTTGTACCGTGACGGTTTGAATGGCCTTGTCGGCGCGAATATAGCCAGCAAAGCTTTCTGGTATATTGAATGGCTGTTTCGTATTACAAGGTGGCAGCACCAACTCTTTATCTAGCTTGTCGCTGTCGAGCGAGTATTGAACACGCTGAATAGCGCAACGGCTGGTCGCGAGCTGTGAGAAGTAGACTAAGGTTTCATCGTTGAAGTCTCGTAGCATTAACCAAGCGTTTTTGGTCATATTGAGCATTTCTCGTTGCGCCATTGCTACGTGTTGTTCGGCATTAAATGCGTAGTTAAAAGGGCCAACTTCATTGCCTTTGAGATCGATGTATTTGGCTTGGATAATTTGTGGTGATGAGGTATTTGTGGGCAGCATAATAAAAGTGTTCGGTAAGGTATGGCCGGTTTGAGGATCTTTCCAATTACTTTGTCCGGTACTTTTAAAATCAGTCATTTCGACAGTCTTGTAGAAAATTTCCTTTGGCGTGTCGGTATATTGCAGGTTTATTTGCAACCCTGAGTTGCTAACCGAAGGGGTAAAGCTTAATGACTGTTTTAAGCCTTGCTCTGAAATCACCGCAAGGGCTTGGCTGCGTGTATTCACGTCTTCCAGTTGACTGTTAAGCAGTTCATGATCGAGATAGTGTTTAACCCATTGCCCTTGTTGGTGCAAGCTAATCACTTGCTCTAAGGCGCGTTTTTCTTCTAGCTTGTCTGCGCTGGTTTGTTGGCCTAAGAGTCGTTCTGAAGCCAAGCGAGATAGCTCATACCATGCCGGTGTATAATCAGAGTGTTGTACCACGAAGGAAGTTAAACGTTCGCGACGCTGTGCCATTGGTAATAACATTAATCGGGCAAATTGTACGCTAATGCTATTTTGCCCAGCAAACTGTTCGGCGTAAATTTCTCGTGCACCTGAGCTTCCTTCCTGAATCTTTAGGAAAGATTGGTAGCGTAAATGGGTATCTATATAGTCTTCTTGAAAGCGGAAATAATTGAGATAGGCTTGGCGTGCGCCACGATAGTCGCCGCTGAGTTCAAATAAACGCGCGTTGTGGTAATAATCTTGTGCTGTTTTTGGCTCGGCAAGAATGCCGCCACTGCTTTGGCCTTTTATTATTTTGTCTAAGTTGTCGTTAAGTTTTTCCACTGCTTTGGCGGTATTTTCGGTGTGCTTAGCAATGTCTTTGTTACTGCTGGCAATATCTTGAGTGTTTTTATCTATTTGCGCTAACGATTTTTCCATGATGCCTAGGCTTCCTTGTAGCTTGGCAAATAAGTCAATGTGACTGGCTAATATCCCTTGCGGCTGTTCAGGACTTTGCAGGTAGTAGATCCCGCCGTTGATGCTAGCTGAGATAATGAAAAACAAGATTGGCGCAGCCAGTAGTTCACGCCATTTTATGACCAGTAGAGCACCCGTAAAGAGAATGAGTAACGCGCCAAGGGAAATAAAATACAGATATTGCGCAAACGGTGAAATCGGCTCCATAACATCGGCAACAGTGCCGAGCGTGCCTGAAGCGGCGCTGAAAGCGGGTAAGGTTTTTTTACCTTTTTCACTCATGTATTTTGTGAGTTGTTCGCGCATTGTTGTTTGTTACCAGGCAAAAGCCTCATCTTAGCGTGGATTGAAATATAAAGAAAAAAATGAAGTGGTGAGTTTTGATCGGGTTCGCGTATATTTATGATTTTGTCATGAGCGAGGTATCGTAATGCAAGTAAATTTAAATGCTTATCAAGGGATTATTTTCGATATGGATGGCACTTTAGTTGACTCAATGCCATTGCATTTAAAAGCATGGCAATTGACGGCGGAGAAGTTTGATTTTGAATATGATAAAGAATGGCTGTACAACCAAGGTGGCACACCAACCTATGGTATTGCCGAGCTGATTAATGCTAAACAGCAGCGTAACCTTGATCCGTCAGCGTTAGTTGCTAGTAAGCGAGAATTTTTTGATCAAATTCGTCATCAAGTTGAGCTGATTCCTGAAACATTTGCTTTATTGCAGCAGTTGCAGGGGCAAAAAAAGTTAGCCATTGGCACCGGAGCTGATGCTCGCACCACGGAGTTTATTCTCAATACCTTAGATTTATTGCCGTTAGTGGATGTGGTGGTGAATGCTAATGATGTTGAGCGACATAAACCTGAGCCTGATACCTTTTTATTAGCCGCGCAGAAAATAGGTTTAAAGCCCGAACAGTGTGTGGTGTTTGAAGATACTAAAACAGGTTTGGCCGCGGCGCAGGCAGCAGGCATGGATTGTTATTTGGTCATCAATAATAAAATAGCGCGGTTTGTGCCTAAGCCTTAGATTGTATTCGCAATATAAATCTCCCACTGAGGTTATAGTGGGAGATAAATTTATTCAGCGAATGCGCGAGTAAATTAACACGTGGCGCGAAGGGTTTTCGCGGCGTCCACCATGTTTTTTAACGCGGCGTTAGTTTCAGGCCAGTTTCGTGTTTTTAAGCCACAGTCTGGGTTCACCCACAGACGCTCTGGGTCGATTTTTTCGGCCGCCGACTTTAATAAATCAATTATCCAAGTCTGCTCAGGCACATTAGGTGAATGAATGTCGTAAACACCTGGGCCGATGTCATTTGGGTATTGGAAGGCTTCAAAAGCGTCCAGTAATTCCATGTTCGAGCGCGAGGTTTCGATGGTGATCACGTCAGCATCCATCGCAGCAATTGACGGCAATATGTCGTTGAATTCGCAATAACACATATGGGTATGAATTTGTGTTTCATCTTTTACGCCGCTGGCACTAATTCTAAAGGCCTCGGTTGCCCAATCAAGATAAGGCACTTTTGCCGCTTCTTTTAATGGCAGCCCTTCACGTAGGGCGGGCTCGTCAATTTGAATCACTTTAATACCCGCGTCTTCAAGTGCTACTACTTCATCACGTATGGCTAGGGCAATTTGCTTGGCGCAAGCTTCACGGCTGATGTCGTCGCGGTTAAAACTCCAACATAAAATGGTGATGGGGCCGGTGAGCATGCCTTTCATTGGTTTTCTAGTTAACGATTGCGCAAAGGCGCTCCAGCTGACGGATAGGTCGCGGCTACGTTTCACGTCACCGTAAATGATCGGTGGTTTAACACAACGCGAGCCATAACTTTGCACCCAGCCGTATTGGGTAAAGGCAAAGCCATCAAGCAGCTCACCAAAATACTCCACCATGTCGTTACGCTCTGGCTCGCCGTGAACTAAGACATCAAGATCCAAGGCTTCTTGCGCGGCAACCACTTGGCGGATTTCGGCTTGCATGGCTTGAATGTATTGATCTTGATTGATTTTACCTTGCTTAAACGCGCTGCGGGTTTGGCGAATATCTGCCGTTTGTGGAAATGATCCTATGGTAGTGGTGGGGTAAGCTGGCAAGTTTAAATGAGCTTGTTGTTGCTTGATCCGCGTAGCAAAGTCGCTGTAACGCTGGCTGGCGGCGCTGGTTAGATTGGCAACGCGTTGCTTTACCTCTTCGCGATGGATTAATGGTGATGTGGCCCGTAATTGCACGATCTCATCGCTGTGGCTTAATGAGCTAAGGCTGACAGGCTCTTGCGGATCGTCGATGATTTGTTTTAGCTGCTGTAACTCTTGGAGCTTCTGTTTCGCAAAGGCTAACCAAGGTTTGATCTCGTCGCTGAGCTTCTGCTCTGAATCAAGATCCACTGGACTATGCAGTAAACTACAAGAAGGTGCCAGCCAGAGTTTGTTGCCGAGTAGATCTGCCACGGGTTTAAGTTTGTTAAAAGCGCTGCGCAAATCGGTTTTCCAAATATTACGGCCATTAATGATGCCGGCCGACAGTACCCAATCTGCTGGCCAATTTTGTAAAACGGGTTTGAGTTGCTCGGGAGCGCGTACTAAATCAAGATGTAAGCCATTAACTGGTAGTGACAGCGCTAAGGCTTGGTTGTCGGCCAAACTATCAAAATAGCTGGCGAGTAAAATGTTAGGGCGGTTTTGCTCAAGCGCTTGGTATGCTGTTTGATAAGCGGCTTGCCAGTCTTGTGGTAAATCAAGTACCAGTGCGGGCTCGTCAAGCTGTACCCAGTTAACGCCAAGGGCCTTAAATTGCGCTAATAAATCTTGATATGCGGGCAGTAAATTAGAGAGTAAATCTAGCTTATTAAAGCCACCTTGGGCTTTGCCTAGCCATAAGTAAGAAATTGGACCCAGTAATACTGGTTTGGGCGTAAAGCCTGCCGCAAGTGCTTCTTTAGTTTCATCAAGTATCTGTGTATAACTTATACTAAACTGTTGGTTTTGTTCAAATTCAGGCACTAGATAGTGATAGTTGGTATCAAACCATTTTGTCATTTCACATGCCGCAGACTGACCGTTACAGCAGCTATGATCATGTTCTTGGCCGCTGTTATCGGTGCCACGTGCCATGGCAAACAAGGTGTCTAGGGTTATACTGTTATCGGCGTTGCGATGACGTGCTGGGATCACGCCAAAAGTAGCGGAAAGGGTAAGTACGTGGTCGTACCAAGCAAAGTCACCAACAGGGACTTGCTCGATACCTGCGGCCGCTTGCTCTTGCCAGTTGTGCAAGCGGATTTGCTGACCAACTTTTGTTAATTCAGCTTGGCTTGATTGTCCTGACCAGTAACTTTCTAGCGCATGTTTTAGTTGGCGTTGATCGCCAATTCTTGGATAACCGAGGTTAGATAATAAAGCCATAATGTAGTCCTGTATGTTTAGACGTTTATGCCAATCAGAATCTACTGCGCCTATCTAATGAGGCTTTAATTCCGATTGGTCTAGATGGCTATAGTATTTTACATAAGCTAAGTTGAATCAATCTCACAATTTTTGTTTTAATCATGAGGTAAATTCATAGTGTGGTTTTTGCTGCTGGCCTGACTAACGGATACTAAGTGCTTGTGAGATTTGTCTTTGCATTACCCACTCTTCGGCATTGGCTAAGTCGCGAAATACACCAGTGTTGAGCGGGGTGGTTTCGGTATAGGCATTCCACATACGTGATAAGCCATAAATAACGTCTTTTTCTGATATTACGGCTATCAACATGTGCGGGTTAATTTGTAATGCTTCTTTGTCGCGTAACGCCATTTTCCATATGTCTTCATGAGAAAGATCAAGATCTTGGGCTTGGCTGTAATCCAGAATCTGATAGTGGATATTTTTTATACTGTGGTTATCAGTGTAAAGAGTGCTTTTTATTTCTCTAATATCATTCACATTGATCACTCCTGTGGCTTGGATGATGACTCCGCCATCATTTAGCCGCTTTATTGATAATGGCATGCAGCCTCCTTTTAGCTCACTGTTATTTTGTCGCTAACTTAGCATTTTCTATTTGGTTTATTGTAGATTTATTTATACCAGACTGAATAAATTTGCACCTAGGCAAGGAATTAGCATACTTCATTAAGATTATGGTAAATATTTGTTTTAGTTGTGTTTTATGGTTTTTATGTTGATGTTAATATTCTTTGATTAACTTGTCGTAAGTGCCATCTTGCTTGATCTCGTTGAGCGCTTTACGAATTTTTTTTACAACTTCAATATCGGTGTGCAAACCCATCGCAATATAGAGTTTGTTATCACTAAAATCTTTGATTGTATATACGATTTTAAGTTCGTTGCTTAAGTCTAAGGCTCTTTTGTGTAAGTAATAAGAAGCTGTTTCTTTCGCTACTGGCCAAAGGTCGATACGATCCATCAATAATTTCTCTAAGTTTGCTTCATGGCTGTTATTGCGTTGTAGTTTTTTAAAGCCTTGTAATACCAAAAACTGCTCGACGTGATCGTCTCTGGTACTGCCAATATTAAATTTTTTAGCCTCTTTCAACTGGTTAAAGGGTTGGATATCTTGGCGGGAAGAAAGGGTAAAAAAGTGATACTGGATATCGGCAATCACGCCGATCCAATGAAAGTAAGGCTCTCTTTGTTGTGACCTGCTGATACTGTAAATTAGGGTGTTTGGATTTTTTTGAGTTTGGTGATAGGCGCGAGACCAAGGTAAAATGGTGATTTTATAGTCATATTCGGCTCGCTCTAAGGTGGCTGCTACAATGGCGGTGCTAATTCCTTTGACTTGCCCCTGCTCTAAATAATTATAGGGCGGGTATTCTTCTGTCACCACTTCAATCGTAACAGCCCAAAGCGTCTGGCTTAGCAGCCATAGCCCACATAATAGATACTTCATTCTCAATGCTCGTGGCCTTGCTTGTATTAAGCATGGCTCATTTTTTCCAATGTTGACAAGGTGGATTGCTGTTACTTGAGTTTTACACGTGAGCTCAACCGCAATTGTTGTGTGTTTGTATTTATTTGTGATCAGTTTGTGAATTGATGGCGTAGAGGCTTAGGAAGAACAGAAACATTCACGGATGAATGGTACTTCCATGTGTTAACACAGCTAAATAAATTAATACAAACAAACGCTAAGGAAATGTGGCATGAAAAAATTTAGCAAAATTCTTTTAACATCAGTGATTGCAGCTAGTTTAAGCGCTTGTATTGACGATGATGATCCTGTGGTAATGGCTGAGAACTCATATCTGCGCGTTTTACATGCAGCTGCGGATGCTCCAAAAGTTAATGTTTGGTTAGATGGTAAGCCAGCATTAGAAGGGGTTGATTATCAACAAACATCAGGCGCAATAAAGGTAGCCGCAGGCTTTCATACCGTACGAGTGGATGCTATTTTACCTGATGGGAAAACCTTGACGGTGATCCCTGAGACAACACTCGATCTTGCCAAGGACATGGAATATAACGTGGTTGCATTAGGTAAGGCCGCGTTAATTGGTAGAGGGGATGCTGCAGAATTTGGGCCTGCCATTATTTCTCGTGCTGCTTTGACACCTAAAGGCGCACGTGTTCAGGCGATTCATGCTGCACCCGATGCGCCAATGGTTGATATTTTTATTACTGCACCAAATGCGGACTTATCAGCGGCCACTCCATTTGCCGATGATGTTTCTTATAAAGCCAATACTGAGGCTGTTGAAGTGCCGGCGGGCACTTACCAAGTTCGCTTAGCTAAATTTGACGACCCAAACGTCGTTTATTTTGACTCGGGTGCGGTAAACCTAGCTGCAGGCTCTGACTGGGTGGTTGCAGCGGTAAAAAATACAGATGCGGGTGAATCACCTGTCAACTTATTAATCGATTCAGGTACTGGCCCTGTGGTGGTTAAAGATGTGAACACTGGCGCCGACATTCGCGTAGTCCATACCATCTCCGATGCGCCTGCGGTGGATGTTTGGGTCAATGGCACAGCTCCTGCAATGGGTAGCCCGCTTTATAATTTGGCTTACAAAGCCAAGACAGATTACATGCCTGTTGCAGCTGGCGATTATGATTTTGCGGTGAGCGTAAATGGTAGCGATCCCGTTACTGTTGTAGATGCGCTAGGCTTGAAGGGAGCAACGTTGGCCGCGGGCATGACTTATACCGCCATGGCAATTGGTAATCTCGGTGACAATGCAGACAACGATGAGTTGTTTGTGGTGACAGATAAAACTCGTCGTGTTGCTACCGAAGCACAGCTACGTGCCATTCATGCGTCAACGATGGCGGGCAATGTTGATATTTACCTTAGTGCCGATGCTAGCCCAAGTGATGACGATGTTATTTTGAAAAACATCCCTTACAAGGGTGATAGCACTGTGTTATCGGTTATGCCAGGCACTGCTTATGTGATGATTACGCCAGCGGGTGATGCATCTACCATTGCAATTGGTCCCGCTGAGCTGCCATTAGCGGCAGGTACGTTAACGACGTTGGTGGCGATTGATGATCCTGCAGCCGCGACTGGCGTTTCTGTTATGAGTCTTGATGATTAATCGACTTTTCTAGTCAGATAGCTAAACTTAAAAGGGCCTATTAATAGGCCCTTTTATTTTTGCTCAGAGCGCGGTTAGTTAATGTGGCGTTATATTTTTATTCTGTTTTTATTTACGCACACGAGTGTGGCGATGACGTTCAGTAGTGATCAAGCATCTTTTACTAAGAGCTTTGATCCCCGAGGCGTCATTGTTTCTATTCAAAGTCGTTCAGATTATTTACTACTTTGCCATGTGCGATACTTACAGGATAAGGTTTGGTTGGTGCTGGGCGCGCAAAGCCAAAGCCGGCCTTTGCTTTTGCCAAATGCCCAATACTATGATGGCTCTTTTGCATGTAAGCCTTACCAAGGGAAAAAAGCGCCGGGTAAGATGTGGCGAGTGCAGCCTTATCGTTACGGCATCCCTGCAAAAAATAAGCTTATTACTGTGCTTTAATTACCTAACCCGAATCTTGGATAAGCGAAGATAGTATATTTTCCTGCAAAAACGCGGTGAATATGTCCTTATAAGCTTTACATTTTCATCTCTGAAAACGAAATTTTGCCGTAAAACATGCTTTATCTGGCTGCGACTACCTTAAAACGGACTGAGGTTGATTATATTAATAGAGGTTACTTCAGGTCTGCTTCATTATTGGGTGAACTTTGATGCGATATTTATTGCTTTTTCCTATTGTGTTTTCTTGCTCGGTGGCAGCTGCCATTTACTCGAAAGATCAGGTTTATTTGAAAAAAACACGGGAGGAAGAAGGCTTAGTGGTCTCGGTGCAAAGTCGTGTTGAGGGCTTTTTAATTTGCCAGCTACGTTTTCGTCGAGACGTAGTGTGGATGGTGTTAGCTGCGAAGGAGCAGGGGCGGCCGTTGCTGTTGCCGCAAGCAAATTACCACGAGCCTTCGCTGCAGTGCAGTGACTATAAGGGCAATAAACCTCATGGCGCTATTTGGCGTGTGCAACCCTATAAAACAGCTATTCCGGAAAAGAACAAATTGATCGAGCTTTATTGAGCTTAGGTAGGGGATTTATCTATTTGAGTTCAGCTTCATCTTCTTTGCTTATTGCCTACTGGCTCGATTTCTTAAGCGCAAATCCCAGTTGATAAAAGTAGAGTTTAAACCCTTGAGCAATCGCTTCCCGGTGTTGAGCAAGGGGATAGATTCCGGCCTTGGCTAGCTCGGTCTGTTGTGTGCCTGCAACCAAATAACGATTGGTGATCGAACTGTGATCTTGTACAAAGGCTTCAAACGCGCGCGCCATTAGCTCTGTTGGACGGCTGTAGTAGAGCTGGTTAAGTTGCTTGTCTAAGGCAATGGCAGCCTGAGTGTAGGCTGATGCTGCTTGGCCTGATTCAGACAGCAACACAATCTTAAAGCATTGTGCTAGCGCTTGGTTTAATGGATGTACAATTAATGTATTTTTATTCAACCAAGTATCTGAAGCAAACTTATAGTGGGGAGGGGTAAAGACTTTGTCTGTGATGTAATGGTCAAAGGCATGCCAAAACTCATGGGCAAGGGCGCCCGCGCCAGCATTTTTAGCTAAGGCTAAGGTGCGACTATAAGGGGCGTAGTGGGCTTGCACGCCTGCTTGGCCGCCGGTACCAAAAGCCAAGTTTAGTTGACCCTTAAGGCCTAGGGCTTGGCTGGGTAGGTTTAAAATAGTGGCTAAATCGAATAGGGCATCAAAAATTAAGTTGGCAGCAATTTGCTGCTCTTCTTTGCTGACCCAGCGACCGATTTTAATGGTAGAAAAAGCAAAGGCATGCTGAATGTCTTGAAAACTAACATCGGCCTGATTGCGATAATCAGGCCCGTTGCGATAGTGAGTTTGGTGCAGTCGAGAAAGGCGCATACTGCCTAGCATATCAGACTCTTTTTTATTGCCTAACGCTTACTTGGTGGCGCGTGCTAAAAAAGCTCGAGTGCGTTCGCTTTTCGGTGCCGTAAACATTTGCTCGGCGCTGCCTTGTTCAACGATATGGCCATCTTCCATAAAGATAATTTTATCGGCTATTTCACGGGCAAACTGCATTTCATGGGTGACCACTATCATGGTTTGTTGTCCTTGCGCCAGTTGCTTCATCACTGCTAAGACTTCATCTACCCATTCTGGATCGAGGGCGGAAGTGGGCTCGTCAAATAAGATGACCTCGCCTTTGGCTGCCATGGCTCGAGCAATGCCTACTCGTTGTTGTTGACCGCCTGATAACTGCACAGGGTAATGATTTATTTTATCGCCTAAGCCCACTTGTTCGAGAATTTTTTTACTGGTGGCAAAGGCTTGCTGCTTTGGCTCTTTCCAAACAGTGAGCAGCCCTTCGGCGACGTTTTCTAATGCCGTTTTGTTAGCAAAAAGTGCATAGTTTTGAAATACGAAGCTACTTTGTTGGCGCAATTGGGTGATACTTTTATTGTTGGCGTGCGCTACATCAACCTTAACTGGCCCAATATTAATGATGCCAGTAGTCGGGGTTTCAAGGTAATTTAAACAACGTAATAAGGTTGATTTACCTGTGCCTGATGGCCCAATAATGACCACGATTTCACCTTGCTTAACCTCAAAATCAATGCCTTTTAGTACGGCTAGATCGCCAAACTTTTTACTCAGGTTAGTTACTTTGATCATTTTACATATGCCCGGTTAAGATGCGTTTCTAGGCGATGTTGTAGTTGCGTGAAGATCACGACGACAACCCAGTAAACAATGGCTACGGCAACAAAACTTTCGAAAAATTTAAAGCTAGAAGAGGCTTCCATTTGTGCTTTCGACATTATTTCTGCCACCCCGAGGGTAAACGCGAGTGAAGTACTTTTGATCATGTCGATAAAGTAATTCATCAGCGATGGGGACGCCACACGGGCCGCTTGTGGCAAAATAATGCGGCGCATGGCCTGTAGCTTGGTCATTCCAATACTTAAGCTGGCTTCCATTTGGCTGCGGTCGACACCCAAGATAGCCGCGCGAATACTCTCTGCCATGTAAGCAGAAAAATGTAGCGATAAGCCAATCACCGCAGCAGTAAATGCGTCCATGCCGACGAGCCATGGCATCAATTGTGGCAAACCGTAGTAGAGCAAAAATAATTGTACTAGTAGTGGTGTGCCACGAAAAAAAGAAATGAATACAATTGAAGCTTGATTCAATACAGGCACAGAAAAAACACGGATAACGGCTACACATAAGGCAATAATCAACGCAAATACGAAACCAAGTAACGCCATTTGCATGGTTACGCCCAAGTACTTTAGCAGTATTGGAAATAGTTCTAGTGTGTAAATAAAATCAAAGTTCAACTGCTCAGTTCCCTTTATTTAGTGATGTCAGCATTAAACCATTTTTGCGAAATTTGGCTTAGGCTTCCGTCTTCTCGCATGCTAGTTAATGCTGTGTTGACACGTGTAATTAGCGCCTTGTTTTCATCTGATTTGATAAAAGGCATCGCATTTTTGATGGTTTCAAATGGTTCGCCAGCTAGCTCGAGTGGTAAGCCCGATTTTTTAATCAGTTGAGCAGATGATACCCGATCCATCACAAATGCATCAGTGCGACCAAGAACGACATCTTGTTCAAAGCCGGCATCATAAGTGATGATGTTAATTTCTTTGTTTGGATCCGCTTTGCGTAAAAGTTGCTCGAAGTTGCTGCCTAAATTTACCGCGACTTTTTTGCCTTTTAGATCGTCAATGCCTTGAATATCCGTACGGCCTTTTTTCACCACTATTTGTGCGCCATCAATCACGTAAGCTTGGGCAAAGTCATACTTAGCTAAACGTTCATCAGTGATGGTGATTTGATTTGAAATAGTATCAATATGGCCAGCTTCTAACATACCAAATAGGCCTGAAAAGTTAGCAGTTTTAAATTCTACTTTTAAATCAGCGCGTTTACCGATTTCATTCCAAACATCAACTTCAAACCCTTGCAGTACATCCTTTTGCACAAAGGTAAACGGGAAGTAGCGGCCTGACATGCCCACTTTGATGGTGTCCTGGGCAAAAGCAGGTGCGGTGATAAAGCTTAGGGCGGCCAAGGTAATAGCCAGTGCGCGAGAAAAGCGTGTAGTCATGATTTGCAGCCTCTTTGTCTAGTTTCGGTTATTTTTGTTATATATAAGTCTAAAAAGTAATTAATAAACAGATTTAGATAACTAATTATTATATAACTCTGTAGTTAAATCACTAGGTATTGAATCTTTTTTAGTCAAAAATTTCTATTTTACGGGCGTTGTCAGTGAAATAAAATGGTGAGGTATGGTTAACAAAAAAGCCAGGCAGAGCCTGACTTAATAAAGAGTAGGTATGCAGCGGTAAAGGTTATTCGCTAGGTTTATACCAAGTGTCCATGCCTTTTTGTAACCGGTCGGCTGCATCTTTTGGGGTCATGGTGCCATTGATTACACCAACACTGGTTTCCCAAATTTCTAGCTCCAAGCTAGGTTCACCGCGATTTAAAATTTGGTATGAGTTGCGAATGGTTGAATCACAAGTATCACGCCACGCTATCATGGCTTTTGCGGTCGGGTCGTCAACATCAATGAAATGATTTGATAACGAGAAGAAGCCAGGTAGCGCATTAGTATAAATAGCGGCGAATTCTCCTGTTGTCATCCATTTTAAGAAGGTTTCAGCGTCCTTCTTATTGGCACTTTTGGCGTTAATACCGACACCTATGTCGGTATGGTCACTGATGTAACATTCGTCATCCGTGTTCTCTACCGGTGGCATAAATACACCAAGATCTAACTTAGTATTAAAAGCGGCTATATCCCATGAGCCCGCAGGGTAAATAGCGGCCTTTTGATCACCAAACATCGCGATGGCGTCATTATAGGTACGAGTTTGATAGCCCTCACCCATATAGGGACCCCACTTCGCAAGTTGTTCAAATACTTTTACGTATTGCGGTGCATTGAGTTTTTCATCGCCGTCGATAACAGCTAGGCGGCCGTCCTCACCTTTCCAATAGTTAGGGCCTATATTTTGAAAGCCCATGGTGGCGGCTTCCCATTTATCATTGGTGCCCATGGCTATCGGTGTGTATTCACCGCTGGCTTTTACTTTATCCAATGCTGAATAAAATTCAGCATTGGTTTTGGGTGGCGTTAGCCCTAGTTCTTTAAAGATGGTTTTATTGTAAAAGAAACCGTGGATCACCGATGCCATTGGTAAGCAAAATGATTGTGCACCATTATCTGTTTGCCATGCGGCTTTGGCAAAATTTGGAAAATTTCCCATACCGTCTAGCTCGGTTATATCGGTTAAATATCCGGCTTGGAATAGTTTCAGTGAATCGTCGAATGGGCGACAAGTGATTAAGTCTCCCGCACTCCCATCGGCTAATTTTTTATTAAGGGTGTCATTGTAGTCAGTGGCATTGGTGTGAACGAAGGTGACTTTTATATCTGAGTGTTTAGCGTTAAATGCTGGAATGATGACATCGTTCCAAATAGCTGCATCTTCACGCCAGCTCTCTATTGAAATATTACCGGCATGGGCAATGGAGGCCGATAACAAAATGGATGCGCCAATAGCATAAGGCAAGGTTTTTAACTTCATTACGAACCCCTTTTTGGGTTGATTAACATATCCTCATTACTGGTTACTGAATAGAATGAGGGGCAGATTAAACTTTGAAGCGTCGGATCAAGGTTTGTTGCTGTTCAATCAATTGCGCTAAGACTTCACTGATCCGAGCTGAATCGCTGGCTTCTCGCTCGGTTTCGAGCGCAACTTCGGTGATACCGTTAATATTTTTAGCTATGTCTTGGCTGACGGCTATTTGTTCTTCAGTGGCTTGGGCGACATGAACACTCATTTCTTTGATGGCCTCCATTCGCGTAGCGACTGCTTGCAGGGCTTCATCGGTGAGACGCGTTTGGTCAACACAGTGGTTAGTTTGCTCTTGGCTTTGATGCATCACATTAGCAACTTGACGAGAACTTTTTTGTAGGTTTTCGATCATGGCTTGAATTTCAATAGTTGATTGCTGCGTACGGGTGGCGAGGGTACGTACTTCGTCAGCAACTACCGCAAAGCCACGGCCTTGCTCACCGGCTCGAGCGGCTTCGATGGCAGCATTCAATGCAAGTAGGTTAGTTTGTTCGGCGATGCCACGGATAACATCGAGAATACTGCCTATATTCGCGCTGAACTCTTCTAGTTTCTGTGTGATGCTTACTGCCTCATTGATTGAATTGGCTAGCTGTTCAGTCAACTGACGATTTTTGGCGACCAGCTCGCGACCCGTGTCGGTATCTTCGTTAGCAAGGGTGACTTCTGATAAGGTATTTTCGGTTGAACGGAATACTTCACCAACACTGACTTCCATCTCTGATATGGCAGTGGCAACTTGATCAGTCTGGTTTTTTTGGTCGGCAACTCGTGCCATCGTGCGATCGCTTATTTCTGCAGCGTTATTGGCCTCTTGAACGAGTTGCACAGAGCCTTGGTTAATTTTACTGAGTACATCAGCCATGCTATCTACTAGGGTATTTAGGGACTCAGACAAGGTGCCAAACTCATCACTGGATTGATAATCGACCCTTTGTGTCATATTGCCCTCAGCCATCACTTTTAGTACTGGGGTAATCAATGACAGTGGTTTGTGAATGCTGCGCGCAATGGTAAAGCCGATAATAGCGGCTACCGCAGCTGAGATAAGTGTCACGATAACAATGTAAAAGACCGCAGTTTTAACTGCTTTGTCTGCTGAGCTCTTTGCTGCTTCGGACTCTGTTTGTGCTTGTGCTGTAAAACTGGTCAGTAGTTGCTCCACTTGAGCCATTTGTTGATTTGCTTGTTCGGTGAGTCTGACTATGTTTGTTTCTAGTTTTTGCTGTTTCAGCATTAAGGGTAGTAAGCCTTGTTCAGAAATACTGATATCCCGAAGTTTATTGACTGCGCTGTTAAAGCGTATGATGACACCTTCATCCACCTTTATTTTTTTCGCCCCAGACAAGGCTTTCTCTATATCTGCAGAAAGGGCTTTTTGTAGTGCCGTCAGGTCTGTTTTGATTCCCGCGCGACGTATTTCTTTTAAATCACGAGCGATGCCGCTGGTTACACGTTCTGCTTTATTACGTTGTGAGCGTTTACTGGCGGTTTCACCTAGTAACAATAACGTTGCTTGCTGAAAGTTATCTTCCTGTTTGACAAAATCGTCTCGCAAAGCAGATAAAGCGTTAAGTGTTTCTAGTAAATTTCTGTGTTCAGATAATATTTGTTCAGCTAAACCAAAATAGTTACTGGCGGCAGTTTGCACTTCGTTAAAGCTACTTTGAATACTTGGATCTAAGGCTTTGCTGCTACTGAGCTGTTGGCTAATTTGCTCAAATTGGTTCTTTTCTTTATTAAATTGCTCCTGATGAATGCTGAGATCGGCGGTTTCGTAGGTAGTACGATATTCGAGTAAGCTGCGATTATTTTTCAGCAGTGCACCTTTGAGATCGGCATTGGAAATTAGTAAAGGAGTGGTTTCCTCGGTGACTGTTTTCAAACTTAAATTTATTTGCTTGGTGTTTAAATAACTAATGCCGCCCAAAATGGCGAGGAGAATAAACATTAGGATAAAGCCAGCAATAGTTCGCTGAATAATACTTAGATGCATGATCCCTTGACCCATCGATGGCTGATTTTTTAAGCATAGAGTAGCGGTAACAGTTTGCACGGACAGCGCTGCTTGTTGACTTATTTTTTACGTATTGGCGAACTTATTGTGAATTTTTTATTAAGGTTGCGTGGTGTCTTATGGTGGAGATTGCAGTGATAGGTTTTGTTTGTTATTTTTCTTTCATCTTTATATATGGATATTCGTATGTTAGAGCATGAATATTTAAAATTACTTGCCGATGAAACTAGACTTAGTTGCGTATTATTGATTTTTCAGCAGAAAAAAATGTGCGTTTGTGAATTAACCAAGGCTTTGCAATTAAGTCAGCCGAAAATTTCACGTCACTTGGCATTATTGCGTCAAAGTGGAGTGTTGACCACAGAGCGTAAAGGGCAGTGGGTTTATTACCAACTAGCAATAGATTTACCCCTTTGGTTTTGTGATTTACTCCAACAGTTAATTACGAGTGATACGCTGTCAAAAAGCTATCACCTTGATACGACAAAATTGAACTCAGCGAATGTGTGCTGTGACTAAAAGGGAATTAAGCAATGGCGATTAAAGTTGGAATTAATGGATTTGGCCGTATTGGACGTTTGGCACTTCGCGCTGCTTTCGACTGGCCTGAATTAGAATTTGTGCAAATAAATGATGTCGCTGGAGATGCCGCGACACATGCACATTTATTAGAGTTTGATTCAATCCAAGGGCGATGGCACCACCCTGTCACCGTTAAAGAAGATGCTTTAGTGGTAGATGGGCAGACGATAAAAGCAACGCAACAGCAGGATATAACAGCCGTTGATTGGTCTGGTTGTGATGTGGTGATTGAGGCCACAGGGGTTCATCGTGATGTTCGTTTTTTAAACCAATACTTGGCGCAAGGTGTTAAACGTGTGGTGGTGTCTGCGCCGGTGAAGGACAATGCTGTTGCCAATATTGTGGTGGGGGTAAACGAGCAAGTGTTTAACCCAGATGTGCACCGCATTGTGACGGCAGCATCTTGTACTACTAACTGTATTGCTCCCGTAGTTAAGGTTATTCATGAGCAGCTAGGCATCGAAAACGCTTCTTTTACTACCATACATAACCTGACTAATACGCAAACCATATTGGATGCTCCCCATAAAGATTTACGCCGTGCTCGGGCATGTGGTGTTAGCTTGATCCCAACAACGACAGGATCCGCGAAAGCGATTGTGGAAATTTTTCCTGAATTAGCAGGAAAAATTGATGGCCATGCGGTGCGGGTACCATTAGCTAATGCTTCATTAACAGATATTATTTTCCAAGTTAAACAAGAGACAACACCTGAGCAGGTAAATGCTTTATTACAGCAAGCCGCGGAAGGTGAGTTAAAGGGCATTCTTGGTTTTGAAACGCGGCCATTGGTCTCGATTGATTATAAAGGCGACCAAAGGTCAACGATTGTTGACGCGTTATCGACTATGGTCGTGGGCGGTAAAATGGTAAAAATTTATGCTTGGTATGATAACGAGATGGGGTATGCCACGCGCACAGCAGAGTTAGTACGCATTGTTGGCTTGGCTTAGTTATAGAGAGCGATGAACAAAATGGGTTATGCAACCATGACCGAGCAGCTAAGTTCAGCTGAGTTAGTACGCATTGTTGGCTTGGCTTAGTTATCAAGGCCTTAAATTAGGGGTTACCTATTAGAGATAATAGTGAACCCGCAGGAGAGATAGATGACACATCCGACTTGGCAACTGCCATTAAATAACCAAGGTGCAGAGCTAGTACTGACGCCTTGTCCTGGCACTAAGGGCACGGATTTAGAATCCTCATTGCGCCAATTAAAAGATCGTGGCGTAAAAGCGGTAGTGACGGCCCTTAATGAGGCTGAAATGGAAAAGGCGGGAGTGGCTGAGTTAAGTCAGTTAACGCAAAGCTTGGGCATGCAGTGGTTTCATTGCCCAATTGAAGATGATCAGGCGCCTGATGCCAATTTTAAAATAGATTGGCTAAAGGCGTCCCCTGAGCTACATCAATTGCTCGATAACAATCAAGCCGTGGCGCTGCATTGCATGGGGGGATCGGGCCGCACCGGTTTGCTTGCTGCGCACATTTTATTAGAACGAGGCTGGGATTTAGACACCATTAAAAAGCGCGTGCAAGCGTTGCGTCCTGGTGCCTTTACTAAGGCGGTACAAATTGACTATGTGGATCAGTTGGTTACGCCATAAACAACAGACTTATAACGGCAACATGCTTATTATGCTGCCGTTATAGATGTTACTTCTACAACTTTATTGCAAAAATTTAACTCTTTGTTTTATAGAGGAACCCTCCGTGCTTTCAAGTTTGCCAAAATCGGTTCGCCAGTATTTATTGGTCACGTTTAACTATTGGAACTTCACCGTTACCGATGGTGCGTTGCGCATGCTGGTGGTGTTGTACTTCTATGATTTGGGCTATGGCGCGTTCGCAATCGCTTCGTTATTTTTGTTTTATGAATTTTTTGGTGTGGTGACTAACCTATTGGGCGGTTGGTTAGGTGCTCGTATTGGCCTGAATCGCACCATGAATATCGGTTTGTTGCTGCAAGTGGTGGCACTGTTAATGCTGACCGTGCCGCCTGACTGGTTAGTGATGGCGTGGGTAATGTTAGCGCAGGCCTTATCGGGCATAGCGAAAGATCTAAATAAAATGAGCGCCAAAAGCGCGATTAAAACCTTAGTACCAAGTGATCAACAAGGAAAGCTTTATCAATGGGTAGCTTTATTAACGGGCTCTAAAAATGCTTTAAAAGGCGCGGGCTTTTTTGTTGGAGGACTACTACTGCATTACTTGGGCTTTCAGCTAGCTGTATTAACGATGGCAGCGGTGCTGTTGCTAGTATTCATCGGCAGCGTGCTGAGCTTGGATGCCAGTTTAGGCAAAGCAAAAAGCAAACCTAAATTTAATGAGCTGTTCGCAAAATCTCGTAGTATTAATATCTTATCCTTGGCGCGCATGTGTTTGTTTGGCGCCCGTGATATTTGGTTTGTAGTCGCGCTGCCGGTTTATTTAGCCAGTGTGTTTGATTGGAGCCATAGCCAAGTGGGTGGCTTTTTGGCGCTATGGATTATTGGCTATGGCGTGGTGCAAGGTTTTGCGCCTTATTTTACGGGGAAGCGTCGCGGCGTGGTACCCAGTGGCTCGGCGGCGGTGCTTTGGGCTGGGCTGCTCACGTTAGTGACGGCTGCGATTGCCCTTAGTGTGCAGATTGAATGGCAGTCAGAATACGTCATCGTGCTTGGTTTGCTGGTGTTTGGCGCGGTATTTGCGATTAACTCGTCGTTACATTCTTATCTGATTGTCAGTTACGCTCAGGAAGATGGCGCTTCACTGGATGTGGGCTTTTATTATATGGCCAATGCGATGGGGCGCTTAATTGGCACTATTTTGTCGGGTTGGCTATTTCAAACCATGGGTTTTGTGGCTTGTTTGTGGGCTTCGGCAATATTCTTATTGGTTACTACCATCGTTTCATTGGCACTTCCTCAGCGATAGCGATAAAGAAGTATGTTGCTAAACGTTTTCATATTTAAGGTTGCCTTAAGGTTCTTTTACCATACTTAGGATCTGTTTCATTCCTTGGGCTCCTAGATTTGAAAGCGATAACTCCAGTTAAATTATTGACCACGACCTGGACACTAAGTTATGAGCAAGTGATAGTGATGCTTGCTTTGTATTTTGCCGTCGTGTTGAACTTTCCCGTTACTTATAAGCTGTATCAACTTGCCGGAGAGGGCCATTTAGCTTTTGCTTTGTCGCCTGCCTTAGTGTTGTTTTGCTGTTTTCTCATTATTTTTAGTTTATTAGCGATTCCGTATCTGTTTAAGCCTTTATTGACACTTATCATCTTATCTTCTGCTGCGGCAACTTATGCCATTTGGAAATATCAGATAGTGTTTGACTACGGCATGGTCGAAAACATATTGGCGACTAACTCGGGAGAGGCGTTGTCATATGTGAATATTTACTCGGTGTTATATTACTTGGCGCTGGGCGGGCTACCAGTATGGCTGTTGTATCGAACCCAAATTTCATCTCGCGCGAGTTGGCTAAAAGCGGGTTTATTTCGCGCCGGTTTAATTGTGGTTTCGTGCTTAATTCTGGCCTTGCTGGCAGCGTTGTTTTATAAAGATTACGCGTCTGTTGGGCGCAATAATCGCTATATCACCAAAATGATTGTGCCTGCACATGTTTATTATGGTGTGAGATATGCCAAGCGCACCTTCTTTAGCACGCCTTTAAAATACGTCGCATTTGGCCAAGATGCGGTGGTGAAGCCCAGTAAAAATGGTAAGCCTAACTTAGTGGTTCTGGTGGTAGGTGAAACGGCTCGCGCCCACAACATGCAATACAATGGTTATCAAAGAGAAACCAACCCTTATACTCAGGGGTTTAACTTAATTGCGTTACAAAATGTGTCTTCTTGCGGCACAGCGACTGCCCACTCCTTACCTTGTATGATGTCTAACTTAAGTCATGATAATTTTAAGCGTGAGCGGGCGGATAGCCAAGATAACGTGCTCGATGTCATGGCTCATGCTGGCGTGGATGTAACTTGGTTAGAAAATGACGGCGGTGACAAACATGTGGCGAAAAATATCACTAAACATGAACTGACGTTAAGCCAAGGTTGGGATGGTTGCCAAAGTTTAAGTTGTTATGACGAAGTGTTAGTACAGCAGTTAGCACAATTAGTTGACGCGAAGGGCAAGCCCAGTGATCAGTTAGTGGCGCTGCATATTATTGGTAGCCACGGCCCTACTTATTATCAGCGTTACCCAAAAGACATGGAAGTGTTTAAGCCCGCTTGTCGTCGCAGTGACATTGAAAACTGCAGCGATGAAGAGATAGTAAATGTGTATGACAATACCTTGGTCTATACCGATTATGTGTTAGCACAAACTATTAAATTGTTACAAGGTTACAGTGAGCAATATAACGTGGCGTTGATGTATTTGTCGGATCATGGAGAATCACTTGGCGAAAATGGCTTGTACCTACATGGCACGCCTTATGCCTTTGCGCCAACTGAACAAACTCACGTGCCATGGTTGATTTGGTTACCTGAAGAGTACGCTTCTGCCCAAGGGATTAACCGTGATTGCTTAGCGCAAGCTGCTAAAACGGGCACTTTCTCCCATGACAATTTATTTCACAGTTTATTAGGTTTTTATGGTGTGGAAACCCAAGCTAAACAGGCGGAATTGGATTTCATCGCTGGATGTCGAGGTTAGGATTTACCATAGGGTAAACATACAGATTTAGAGAATGTTATAAAAGCCCA
Organism: Motilimonas sp. 1_MG-2023; assembly: GCF_030547455.1. Taxonomy (NCBI): domain Bacteria; kingdom Pseudomonadati; phylum Pseudomonadota; class Gammaproteobacteria; order Alteromonadales; genus Motilimonas; species Motilimonas sp. 1_MG-2023. The sequence goes on from NZ_JAUOPX010000008.1 coordinate 132,172, forward strand.
AGCTCTCACTTGGGCTTTTGTTGTTAGGTCATGGTAACAAACTCTTCCGAGCCAGTTGGATGGATTGCGACCACGCTGTCAAAATCGGCTTTGGTAGCGCCCATTTTCATTGCAACGGCAAAGCCTTGGATCATTTCATCAACCGCAAAACCGATACCGTGTAGGCCAACAACTTTTTCATCTTCACCGACACATACCAGTTTCATTTTACATGGCTGGCGATGCTGGGTAACTGCGGTATACATGGCGGTAAAGCCTGAAGTGTAAACCTTCACTTGTTCCTCACCAAATTGCGCGTTGGCTTCTGCTTCAGTGAGACCAATGGTACCAATAGGTGGATGACTAAATACCACGGTTGGCACTAAGTTATAATCCATTTTGGCGTTGGTTTTACCGTTAAATAAGCGCTCGGATAATTGACGTCCTGCCTTCACTGCCACAGGGGTGAGCTCGATGCCACCTTCCATAATGTCACCTACGCAGTAGATGCCGGGAACATTAGTTGTTTGGTATTCATCTACCGGAATGTAGCCTTGGGCATTTGTTTTAACGCCCGCGTTTTCAATTTTAATGCTGCTGGTGGCAGGGTGGCGACCAATGGCCCAAATTAGGCAGTCTACGGTATAGCTTTCGCCGTTTTCAAAGCTGATAGTAAGGCTGCCATCGCTGTTCTTTTCCACCGCTTTGGGCGTGCTTTCAGTGTGTAATTGCGGACCTTCCGCGGCCATTACTTCGACTAAGGTGTCGGTTAGCATAGTATCAAAGCTGCGCAGTGGCGCATGTTTGCGCACAAATAGGTGGGTTTCACTGCCCAGCGCATTCAATACGCCAGCAATTTCAACTGCTATGTAGCCTGCGCCTATTACTGCAACACGTTTAGGCTGCTCGGTTAGTTCAAAAAAGCCATTTGAGTCAATGCCGTACTCTGCGCCAGGGATATTAGGAATGGTTGGCGCACCGCCTACGGCGATCAAGATATGATCGGCGCTATAGTGCTTGCCATCAACTTCGACTGTTTTGGCATCAACAAAGGTTGCAAAACCTTTGATGACATTAACCTTGTTATTGCCTAGTACGCGATCATATGACTGGTGGATACGGCCAATATAAGCTTCACGACTGGCGACTAGCTTGCTCCAATCAAAGCCCTTTTGCTCTACGTCAAAGCCGTAATCAGGGCTGTAAAGTTTGATGGCTTCAGCGATTTGCGCGCCGTGCCACATTACTTTTTTTGGTACACAGCCGACATTGACACAAGTGCCGCCAAGGGCTTTTGCTTCAATTAAGGCTACTTTAGCGCCGTAACGCGCCGCACGGTTTGCTGAGGCGATACCACCGCTGCCACCGCCAATACAAATGTAATCAAAATGTTCAGTCATGTTATGTTTCCCTTGGAGTTTTACACGATTCTAGAGAGTGAGTAGGGAAAGGCAAGTAAAAACCGAGGCGGATGCCTCGGTGTAGGGATGATGTGCTTACCTTAAACGTTATGATAGGGGATGTTGATACGGAAACAGACGCCTTGCTCAACGCTAGTGTCGTGCTCTATGCTCCCTTTTAATAGTTGCACGACTAAGTTGTAGATCACATGTGTGCCTAAGCCACTGCCACCATGACCGCGCTTAGAGGTGACAAAGGGATCGAATATACGTGGTGCGATTTCTTTGTCGATGCCGCGGCCAGTGTCGCGATAGTCAATTAACAGACGGTCATCTTGGCGAGTCACATCAATAACAATTTTTCGCTCGCCATCCCATTCATCGAAGCCATGGTTAACACTGTTAATGATTAGGTTAGAATATATTTGTGTGAAGCTGCCTGGAAAGCTGTGCATTTTTAAATCACCGTCGCAATGGGTCTCTACGACACAACGTGCTTTTTTCAGCTTGTGATTAAGAGAGGTGACAACTTGGTTGAGGTTTTCTTCTAAATTAAAGGTGTAACAAGCTTCACTTGATTGGTCGACCGCGACTTGCTTAAAGCTGCTTATCAGATCGGAAGCGCGGCGTAAGTTACTCATTAATAAGTTACACGACTCATTCATATTGCCTGTCAATTCTTCAATATAGGCGCGAGACAACTTACCTTCTGCGACCCGTTGTTGCAATGACTTGGTTTGATCTTGTAGATACGACGAGGCGGTGACGCTGATGCCGATAGGGGTATTTATTTCATGAGCAACACCGGCTACTAAACTACCCAGTGAGGCCATCTTTTCTGACTCAACTAAGGTTTGTTGCGCGCGTTTAAGTTCGTCAAAGGCGATAACCAGTTGGTTGTTACTTTGCTCTAGGCTGGCGGTACGTTTGATGACTTTCTCTTCAAGCTGGTCATTTAGGCGTTTAATCTCTTTTTCAACCCGCTTTAGACTAGACACGTCGTAACCAAAAGCGATCAGGTATTTAAAGTGGTCGCCTTCATAAAAAGGCACAAAGCTCCAAATGAGCGTATTGGTTTCACCTAACTGATCGGTCATGGTGATTTCGAAATCTTTTTGGTCTTGATATTTTTTTAGCTGTTTGGAAACTTCTTCTCGCTGCTCAGGATTTACAAATAGCTCTAGCCAGCTACGTCCCGACATTTCATGTTGACTGTAGCCCGTTAAAATCACGCCAGCTGGGTTGATCGTGTCTATATCAAGAGACTGATCTAAGCAACAAATGACTGAGGTGGAAGAGTTGATGATAGTAGTGGAGAAGTCACGTTCGCCAGCGAGCTCTTGGTTAGCTTTTTCTTTGGCAGACAATTCGGCGAAGATTTTTTCTCGCATTTGGTTGTAGGTGGCAGCAAGGCCATCTAGTTCATCAGGGTTCGCTGGGTGTGGGTCGCGGCCTTCTAGTTTGAGAGGGGGAGAAACAGAATCAAGTTTAAGGGAACGGGTGTAGTCAGCAATTCGATTTAAATGACGAATCACTAGGTAATAAATGATTAGCAAAATACAGATAGAGACCACTAAGGTTTTAATGGTTTGGCTGACTAAGATAACCATGGATTTTTCGATTAAGCGTCGGTAAACCTCGTCTAATGAGGCGGCTACTAATAGCCGTCCAACCACTTCACCTTGATAAACCAAGTCGAACTCACGACTGATATCAAACTTTTGTTTGAGCATTCCTTTTTCTATTAAAGGAACTTCAGAGCTGCCCAATATTTCTTTTATTAGCACGTACTGCATGTTGGGAAGGTTCATTATCCCTTCCACTTGTACCTGCACTTGCTCTTCATCAAGGTTCCACAAGCTCGCGGCGATGGGCTGTAAAAAGCTGGCTTCGATTTGGGTAATGCTGTTTTCAATTTGGCCGACATCTTTGCGGTAGTCCCATAACAGCTGCACTATGGTGATCACGACAGCTAACACACTACTGCAAAGAAGAATATAAGAAAGCAGTCTAAACGAGAGACTGTTTTGTGACATAGAACGTTTAAGTTTTGAAACCACGCTTGGCATTCGGGTGACACCTATCCACTGGGCTTAGCTCAGCCTAAATAATGCGATCGATAACCCTATGTGTCTATTGGTATAGCTCAATGTAATTAAACCTAAGCGAGACGATACTAAGGGGTCGTTATTAATATATTTAGCATAGACTGGCTTGATGCAGTCGGCTATTTATTCAGGATACATCTGCTGCATTATTTTTGGGAGCCGATCGCCCCTTAATTCCAACTAAAACCCGAGTTAGATCGCGCTATTCATCTAATTATTTAGCGATATGTCGTTTTAACCTATTTTTTATGATGTTCTAGTTTCTCCTAAGGTGTGTGTTTTTGCTGAGCGCTTAATGAAGCCTTGACCTTGATATTTAGGGCATTGGGCCTCATCTCTGACTTAATTAACTTATTATAAAGAGAAACAATATGACAATTGACCAGCCTTTACCTCAATTTAGCACCATTAATCCTGCAAATATTCAAGCTAATATCACGCAGCTGATTGCTGATAATAAAGCCGCCATTGAGAGCGTGCTGGCCTCTGGTGGGCCTTATACTTGGCAAAATTTTGTGTTGCCACTTGATGAAGTGTCGGATGCTTTGGGGCAGGCATGGCAAGCGGTTGCGCATATGAATGCGGTGGTTAGTAATGATGAGTTACGCGCTGCTCATGATGGTTGTCTACCATTATTATCGGATTTTGCTACCTTTGTGGGCCAGCATGAAGGCCTTTATCAAGCTTATCGTGAGATTCGTGAAGGCGACGAATATGCACGATTACAACCTGAGCAGCAGAAATTAATTGATGATACTTTACGTGATTTTTCTTTGTCGGGCATTGGTTTAGATGCAGAGAAAAAAGCCCGTTACGGTGAAGTTAAAAAACGTTTGTCGGAGTTGGCTTCGCAATTTAGTAATAATGTATTAGATGCAACCTTGGCGTGGCAAAAGCAGATTACTGACGTTAACGAGCTATCTGGGTTGCCCGAGTCAGCGATTCAAGCGGCGCAAGAGTTGGCAAAAAGTAAGGATTTAGACGGTTATTTATTTACCTTAGATATTCCGAGTTATTTACCTGTGCTTACCTATGCCGACAACCGCTCACTGCGTGAAGAAATGTATCAGGCGTTTGTTACGCGCGCTTCTGATCAAGGACCTCATGCGGGACAACGCGACAATAGCGGCATTATTGATGAAACCTTAGCGCTACGCCATGAATTATCCCAGTTACTGGGTTTTGCCAATTATGCAGAGGATAGTTTAGCGACGAAAATGGCACAAACGCCCGAGCAAGTATTGGGTTTTTTAACCGATCTAGCGGAAAAATCTCGCCCTCAAGCTCAAGCTGAAATAGCAGAGTTGCGGGAATTTGCGCAGCAACAATCTGGCGATACCGAGCTACAAGCTTGGGATTTGAGTTATTACGGCGAAAAACTCAAGCAGCATAAATACGCCATTTCTGCTGAAGCACTGCGCCCTTACTTTCCTGAAGCTAAGGTAGTAAGTGGTTTGTTTGAAGTGGTTAAGCGCTTATTTGGTTTAACGATTACTGAGCGTGAAGGTGTTGATACTTGGCACCCAGATGTGCGCTTTTACGATATTTTTGATCAACAAGGCGAGTTGCGCGGTAGCTTTTATTTCGACCTCTATGCGCGCGAGCACAAACGTGGTGGCGCTTGGATGAACGATTGCTTAATACGTCGTCGTCGCTTAGATGGTAGCTTGCAAAAACCAGTGGCCTTTTTGACTTGTAACTTCAACAAGCCAAGTGCTGATAAGCCAGCCTTGTTTACCCATGATGAAGTCACCACACTATTCCATGAGTTTGGCCATGGTATCCATCATCTGCTAACGCAGGTTGAAACCAGTGGCGTATCGGGGATAAATGGTGTGCCTTGGGATGCGGTTGAGCTACCAAGTCAGTTTTTAGAAAACTGGTGCTGGGAGCCAGAAGCACTGGCCTTTATTTCAGGTCATTATCAAACCGGTGAGCCTTTGCCTCAGGACATGCTAGATAAAATGCTGGCGGCAAAGAACTATCATTCGGCATTGATGATGGTGCGACAGTTGGAATTTTCTCTGTTCGATTTCCGTTTACATTTAGAGTTTACTCCAGGCCAAGCTAATCAAGCACAAGCTAAGTTAGATGAGGTGCGCAGCCAAGTAGCAGTCGTTACTCCGCCCGCATACAATCGTTTTCAGAACGGTTTTAGCCATATTTTCGCCGGTGGCTATGCGGCAGGGTATTACAGCTACAAGTGGGCTGAAGTTTTGTCTGCTGACGCGTTTTCTCGTTTTGAGGAAGAGGGCATTTTCAATGCGCAAGTTGGCCGTGACTTTATGCAGCATATATTAGAAAAAGGTGGCTCAGAATCACCGATGGCTTTGTTTACCGCTTTTAGAGGGCGAGAGCCACAAGTTGATGCGTTATTACGCCATAGTGGGATTGTCAGTTAACCAATAATTCTTTTACTTATAGTAAGGAATTAATGCTTGTTTATAATCAAATAAATCTCACTAATGTGAGATTTATTTGTATCAACAAGGCAGAATCTGAATTTTTTATTTCATACCATATCTTCTTTGCCAGTTTTTTTATTACTATAAGCAACTGTTTTTATATTTCTTTTCTCAGGTGGTTATTATGCCGCACACTTTACACGCCGTGTCAGATCTTGTAGATGCGGTGTCAGGGTATTCTGGTCAAAGATTGCGTGATGTTTTTGTGCAGCAGTTGCACCAGTATTTGGCTGCAGATTGTGTGCTGTTGGCGACTTTAAATAAAACCCAATCTTTACTTGATGTGCAGGCTAGCTCGGGCGATTTCGTTGAGCAACATGGCGATACATTGTTGCTATGCGATTCACCGTTCACTTACGCGCTGAAAAACCGAACCTGTATGATTGAGAGTGGCGCCGCGCAACAATTCCCTGATGTTAATATATTGCAGCTATACCAAGCTGAAGGCTTACTTGCAGTTGCATTATCTAATGACGCTGATGATGTGATTGGGCTGTGCGTAGCTTTGTATCAAAAACCGCTGTCAGATGGCTATAATGGAAGCCATATGATGAGTTTATTGAGTGGCTTTATCGCACAAGATCTGACTTTGCTAGGTAATGACTTTCCTATTGATTGGTTATCTATGGGCCTGAGCGCTTCTCAGCACGAGCTTAAGAATATGCAGCACAAAGGTTTAATCTGCACCTGGTCCATTGATTTCCCTTCACGCAAGCTTATTTGGTCTGAAGCAACGTTTAAATTATTTGATTTAGAGCCCTTCTCTTGTTCATTAAATTTATTTGAGTTAGAGCGCTTCATTGTGCAGGGTGATCGCGCGATGGTAATGCTTGAGTTAGAGAAAGTAATTGAAGGAACCGTCGCAGAGCCTCATGTTTTTGAGTATCGGATTGTTAGCGCTAAAAACGAATCGAGGTGGTTACGTGCCCAAGTTAACTCTATTCGAGATGCGCAGCAAAATTTAGTGCGATTGGATGGAGTCACTCAAGATATTACTCGGAGCAAGCTAACGGGTAATGTTCTATTAGAAAAGTATTTCGACTCTTTGATTCGCCACCTGCCAGTGGCAGCGATGCAACTAGGCAAGAATGGCTCTATTGATAGAATCAATGCGGCTGCATTACAGTTATTTGGTTATTATCCTGATGCTGCACAGCTACAGCATATCGATGACTTGACTCTTCCTCAAGATAAGGCCTTGTCAGCTTCCTTGTATCGCTCGTTATTTCGTGGTGAAACAGAGCATGCTAAAGTGCGTAAGCGTTATGTCACTAAGTTAGGCCAAGTAATTCACGGCGATGCTTCGGTTGTTGCTTTGCGTAATGATTTGGGCGATGTTGCGTGCTTCTTGGCAATCGTTGAGCCGATCAACGAAAACCCGCTGCAGGTGGAGCACATCGATGGCCTAACTTCTTTACCCAGTCGAGCAGGTTTTCTGTCTGCATTGGATCGACAAATAAAAACCAATGCACACTTTGCATTATTGCAATTAGGATTGGATAAATTTAAGTCAATCAACAACACCCAAAAAATTGCCACGGGCGATGCTTTGTTAACTTTAGTGGCAGAGCGCTTAAAGGGGCGCTTGCGTCAGCAAGATTTTATCGCTCGTTTAGGGGGCGATGAGTTTGTAATCATTGTTCCTGACTTGGTGTCAAAAGGGCAGGCGAAAGTGTTTGCTCAGCAATTACTCGGCTCTTTTTCTCAAGGCTTTCAGCTCACCGACCAACAACTCTATATTACTGCGAGTATTGGTTGTGTATTGTTTCCGCAGCATGGCTTTAGTCGCGATGAGTTGATGCAAAAAGCAGGCCTTGCGTTATCAGAAGCGAAAAATCAGGGACGCAATACTTGTATTGTTTATGAGCAAGCCATGCGCCAGTCTGAACTAGACAAACAAGCGCTCTTAGTTGAGCTAACAGAGGCGATTAAAAGTGGCCAGTTAACGGTTTATTATCAGCCCATTATAGATAATTTCTCTGGCAAGGTGGCTAAGTTAGAGGCGTTAGTGCGCTGGGAGCATCAACTGCGAGGGTTCATTTCCCCTATGGTATTTGTTCCCTTGGCTGAGGAGGTTGGATTAATTCAGCAGTTAGGCCAGCAAGTATTGAAACAAGCTTGTTTGCAAGTAAAGCAATTACATGACTTAGGTTATGAACATTTAGAGGTGTGCATCAATCGCTCAACCTTAGAGTTCCAGAATGTTGATTTACAGGCAAGTGAATGGATTAAGGTGATCAAAGACAGTGGTTTACCCGCTGCTTCTGTGACTTTAGAAATAACAGAAAGTTTACTGATGAACAGTGATTCGCAGCATATGCAGCGGATCACCGCGCTGAAAGCGGTGGGGATCAATATTGCTATTGATGATTTTGGCACCGGCTATTCATCACTAAACTATTTGCGCAGCCTACCTGCTGATGTGGTTAAAATAGACCGTTCCTTTATTGCTGATATCCCCTGTAATCAACAAGATAATTTGTTGTTTAATGGCATTATCAATATTGTACATAATTTGGGCATGAAGGTAGTTGTTGAGGGAGTGGAAACTGAACTTCAACAGAATTATATCCAGCAGCAAGGTTGTGATTTTTCACAAGGTTTTTTATTAAGTAAACCGTTGTCATTTGATAATTTGAAGGACTTTTTGGCGGTGCAATTTCGACAGTATTCAGTGGGGTTAATTTAGTATATGGAGTGGATTTCGAATCTGGTCGCCAGTTATAAAACCAATAATTGGATGTTCGATGTAAGTGTGATTTTGCTTATCACAAGTGTCGCTTTTGTATTGTGGCGTATTTTTGCGAAAAAAATGGAGCGCCTTGTCACGCTGACAAGAACCGGTTGGGATGATGCCATTTGGGCGTCAATTTGGAAGCCAATTAATTGGATAGTATTAACCGTGGGGTTGGCCATGGTCGCCAGCGTTTACGCTGAAGATCAAAATAGTGCCCTGCTGGAGTATATTCCACTGGCTTTGACTTTAGTGCTAACTGGGTTGATAGCATGGGCATTTCTACGTTTTATTACTCATGCTGAACATAAGTTTATTGACCAAGGTAAAGATGAAACTACGGTTAATGCGCTGGGCAAGTTGATGAAAGCGGCGGTATTAGTCATTACCGCATTAGGAATCTTTCAAACCTTAGGTTTTAGTATTTCAGGGGTCCTCGCTTTTGGTGGTGTGGGCGGTTTAGTGGTCGGTATGGCCGCGAAGGATTTATTAGCAAATTTTTTTGGTGCGTTCGTTATTTACTTAGACCGCCCTTTTAAAGTTGGCGACTGGATCCGCTCGCCAGACCGCAATATTGAAGGAACCGTGGAGCATATAGGTTGGCGAGTCAGTATTATTCGCACATTTGATAAACGTCCCCTTTATGTTCCTAATGCTGTGTTTTCTAATATTGCGGTAGAAAACCCGTCACGCATGAGCCATCGTCGGATTTATGAAACCTTGGGTATTCGTTATGCTGATAGTAAAAGTATGGCTGCTATTGTTGAAGAAGTGAAAGGGATGCTAACCGCCCATGATGAAATTGATACGACACAAACCATGATTGTAAATTTTAATGGTTTTGGTAGCTCCTCAATGGATTTCTTCATTTATACTTTCACTAAGACTACAAACTGGGTTCACTTTCATGAGGTGAAACAGGATGTGTTGTTGAAAGTGATGGCTATTATTGAGTCTTATGATGCTGAATTTGCTTTCCCAACACAGACATTACATATCGAGGGAGTTCAACCTGAACTGCCTATTAGCCCTGAAGGCTAAGCTAGGCTGACGCGATTGTTTTCAACTTGATCACAAACTCTTGGTGGTCAAGTTGACGATAATGCGATGGGCAGAGTACCCTCGGATTATCTTTTTGTACCATAGATTAACTGAGACCCGATGCAGATATTAGGGCTAAGCCGTTTTTTTTGTTCCCTCTTTTTGGGTGCAGCGCTGTTGATTTTGAGTGTCGGCGTTCAAGCCAAGCAACAAGAAGTACTTGTGCTTCATTCTTATCATCAAGGGTTTAAGTGGACTCGTGATTTACAAGCGGGCATCGAGTCAATTCTTAAAAACCAAGAAGTCTCTCTTTATGTTTCTTATTTAGACAGTAAACGGTTTTTTACCGATGAATACATGTCGTTGCTGACGGAAGCCTTCGCCCGAAAATTTTCTCATCGTGACTTTGATGTCGTTATTGTTACCGACAATAATGCCCTCGCATTAGCAAAAACTTATGGCCAACGTCTTTTCCCTAATACACCTATTGTGTTTGCTGGCGTGAATAATTTTACCCCCGCCTTAATTGATGGCATGGCGAAAGTGACCGGCGTAGTTGAGAGCCCTGACTTGTTAGGCACCTTAAATGCAGCTTTAAGTTTGAAACCGCGCACTAAAGATGTCTACGTGATTGTTGAAGATACCAATACGGGGCTGTTATTACAGCGCGATATAGAAAGGATAAGTAGGCAGATTTACCCTAAGGTACATGTTTTACACGAAGAAACATTTCTTACCTTAAAGCAAAAGGTCACCAATATTACCGGGGATGCGATTATTCTGTTCACCGTCTTCTCTCGTGATCGAGATGGCCAATACTTAGAGCATGAAAGTTTACTGCAATCGTTATTTGAGGTGGCTAAGGTGCCGATCTTTGGCTCTTGGGACTACACCTTAGGCTATGGTGTCGTTGTTGGTGGCAAAATGGTCAGCGGTTTTAGTCAAGGTGAGCGGGCTGCGCGCAAAGCCTTAGATATTCTTCATTCTGTTCCCATTGAAGCTTTACCCATAGAAACTAAGTCAAATAACCAATACGTGTTTGATGCTGAATTGCTGAAGCATTGGCAGTTAGATTTTGATCAGCTACCAAAAAATTCGTTAGTGGTTAATCAAACGGAGAACCAATACAACATTTATCGTGACAATTTTTTTGTCGTGTTGGCTATCGTGTTGAGCCTTTGCATCATTATTGCGTTATTGCAATTTAACTTATTAAAGCAAAAGCGTGTTGAGCTTGAGTTGCGCGCCAGTCGCACCCGTTTTAGTGCTCTGTTTCATGAGGCTTTTCAATTTATTATTTTGCTTGATGATAAAGGTCGGATTTTACAAACCAATAAGGCCGCGTTGCAGTTACTGGGCCTGAATGAGGTTGATGTAATTGGCGAGTATATTTGGGAGTCTCCTTGGTGGCGCCATGATTTAGAGGAGCAGCAAAAGCTTGTTGCTGCGATTGAAATGGCGCAAAAAGGCGATTTTGTGCGCTATGAAAGTCAGCAAATGAATAGCAGTAAGCAGACGGTCATTGTGGATTTATCATTGAAACCCGTGCGTGGTGGTCAGGGTGTTGAGATGATCCTACTAGAAGGTCGCGATATTAATAGTATCAAGCGAGCAGAAGTCGAATTAAGAGAAAGTGAAGCGCGTTATCGGGTGCTGCACGATGAAAACCCGTTTATGCTACTAACCATTAATAATCAGGGATTAGTTCTTTCGTGTAATCGCTATGGTGCGTTACTGCTTGGTTATTCCGTTGATGAGCTGGTTGGTAAAAACATCACTTTATTCCACACGGTGGCACATGATATTGGCACTCAGGTTAAGTATTTAAATCAATGTGCTAGTAATCCTGATGGTTTGCTGAGTCGTCAAATCCAATATCAGACCCGTTTAGGGCAAACCTTGTGGCTTAATGAAACCACTCGCAAGGTGCCAGGTAAAGAGCAGTTCTTTTTAGTGTGTGAGGACATTACCGAAACTAAGCATTTGTCTGAGCAGTTGTCATATCAAGCTTCACATGATTTTTTAACCGGGTTGGGTAACCGCAGCTTTTTTGAATCGGAGTTACAAAAGCATATTGATTCTGCCGCTGATGCCGGCCGGGTGCATGCTCTAATGTACTTGGATATGGATCAGTTTAAGGTTATCAATGATACCTGTGGTCATAGTGCCGGTGATGAAGTATTGAAACAGCTTGCAACTTTATTAACTGATAGCTTGCCATCCCACGCATTACTGGCGCGTTTAGGGGGTGATGAATTTGGGGTGATAATTGCAGATAGTTTACCTGATGATGCGCTAGCCTACGCCCATGGCATTATAGCCGCGATTGCTGAACACCATTTTATTTCTGAAGAAAAAACCTTTTCTCTAGGCGTGAGTATTGGTTTAGTGGAAATGAATGAGAGCAGTGGTAATCGCCAGTATGTTTTAAGTTGTGCCGATACGGCTTGTTATGCGGCAAAAGATGAAGGTCGCAATCGGGTTCATGTGTTTAAACAAGATGATCAAGAGTTGCAGCGACGCCACGGAGAAATGCAGTGGGTAAATAAGGTGCAACAGGCGTTGCGAGAACATCGATTCTGTCTTTATGCCCAGCCAATCAAGCGAGTAGGGACTCAAGGCGAGGATAAAAGTTATCTTCATTACGAAGTGCTGACGCGAATGATAGATGATAATGGCAAATTGGCTCCGCCGGGACTATTTATTCCTGCTGCTGAAAACTACAATCTGGCCGATAAGTTAGACAAGCTGATTATCGATAAGACTTTAGCTTGGTTAAAAGGCCATCCAGATCATGTGGCGAAATTGGATCAGTGTTCAATTAACCTTTCTGGACAGTCGATTGGTAACAAAGAATTCGTTGAGTACTTGGTTAAGGCTTTGGTTGACTCCGAATTGCCACTATATAAAATTTGCTTTGAGGTAACCGAAACCGTTGCTATTGCCAACTTTAGTCATGCTTCCTTCTTGCTGAAAGAGTTGAAAAAACTAGGCTGTAAATTGGCGCTGGATGACTTTGGTACTGGTCTTTCGTCATTTGGTTACTTGAAGCGTCTGCCGGTAGACTACTTGAAGATTGATGGCTTGTTTGTACGCGATATAGCTGATGATGAGATGGATTATGCCATGGTGCGCAGTATCAACGAGGTCAGTCAGTTGATGGGGAAACAAACCATCGCGGAATGTGTTGAAGATGAGCGAGTCATGATGCGCTTAGCTGAAATTGGCGTCGATTTTGCGCAAGGCTACCATTTAGGTAAACCGATGCCGATTGAGATGATGGCGCTGGTTTCCCTCGCTATGGAGTAAGATTGAATCTCCGACTGTGACTCAGTGGGTTGGTTTTTATTGCGATGAATTAATCTGCTATGATGCGGAAAATTTCTTATTGAGTGTGCTTGTGATCCCTCTTCTTGCTGATTTCCCTGAGCTTAATGCTGATGCTGACAAGCTACGAAAAAAATGGGGCTTTGGCGCCAAGCGAACGCCTGATGACTTATTGGTGTTGGTGCTAACGGCGACCCAACTTGAATTACGTAAAGTAGATGAGCCTAAGCTCGGTGCCGTGGCTGTTGATTTTGTTACTGGCGCGGCAGCCCATCGGCGCAAGTTTGGTGGCGGCAAAGGGCAAACTATCGCTAAAGCGATAGGGATTAAGGCTAAGGCTGGTTTAACGGTTATTGATGCTACCGCAGGTTTGGGCCGCGATGCTTTTGTATTTGCCTCTTTGGGTTGTCAGGTGACTTTAGTTGAGCGCTCTCCAGTGGTGGCGGCCTTATTGGAAGATGGTTTGCAGCGCGCTTACCGCGATCCTGAAATAGGCGCTTGGATGCAAGCGAATATGCAATTACAGTTTGATTCAGGGATCGATTGGCTAGCTCATGCTCAAGCTGATGTGGTTTACCTTGATCCTATGTTTCCCCATAAGAAAAAAAGTGCGTTAGTCAAAAAAGAAATGCGTGTGTTTCAGCACTTAGTAGGGCCTGATTTAGATGCTGATGCTTTACTTGCTCCCGCCATGTCTGCCGCTCAATATCGTGTGGTTGTTAAACGGCCTGACTATGCACCTTGGTTGGCCCAGCAAAAACCCACACTAGCGTTTACGACCAAAAGTAACCGCTTTGATGTTTATGTTAATAAGGGGCTTACTTAAGCCCCTTGTTCTGCTGTTTGATTGTGCAGAGCATGAATAATGGTGTCAGCTTCTTGCTTTATTTGTTCTGCAATTCGTTGCGATAAGCTCGAAACTTGTTGAGATTGCTGTTTGACCTGCTCGATTGCCGAGGCAAAATCGACCAGCTTATCGGATTGCAGCTTGGCATTAATGCTACCTTGCTCGGCGACGACTGCTGAATTGACCGCGGTTTCTCTTACGCCTTGTGCAGTAATCCACAGTGTGTCAGCCGTTTCTTTCTGTTTTATTGAAGCCACTGATATACCGTCTATATCCTTTCTTAACCCAGATGACGCTTGGCGTAATTGATCTAAGATAGTGGATATTTGGCTAAGTGATTCTTGGGTGCGAAGTGACAACTGTCGGACTTCGGTGGCGACAACGGCAAACCCTCTACCATGATCGCCAGCTCGAGCTGCCTCAATAGCAGCATTGAGGGCTAATAAATTCGTTTGTTCAGAAATATTACTGATGACATCGATAATTTTTTCAACATCATCAACAGACAGGCTAAGGGAAGCGAGCGAGTCATTACAACGTTGCACCGCCTGACTGGTGTTGTCTGTCGCAGCAAGTACTTGCTTAGCGTATTTTTGGCTGTCGAGCATTGCGCCCTCGCTATTTTTAGCATGTCCTAGGATAGTGTGAGAGCTTTGTTCAACCTCTTGTGCTAGCTGATTAAGCTCCTGCACCATTACTGCGCTTTGACTGGCGGCCTGGCTGTTGGCTTTAGAATCTGTCTCGATCACTTGTACTTGGTCAACCATTAGCTTCAGTGCGTTGGATACTTTGACTAATTGTTCGGCTTTATATGCTTGTGTTGATTGAATATGAGTGATCAGTTGATTGAAATACTGTGCTATTTCACCTAACTCGCCTTTTGAATTAGCTAAGGCGAGGGGACGTGGCAGACCGGTTTCTACCAGTTGTGCGAAAGCATTCTTTAATTGCTTGAGGCGCTTGACGACAAGCTGTTGCTGAAATACAAATGCGATTAAGGCATACACAATGAGCGTTGCGAGTGATAGCAATAAAGCAAGGCGGATGTCAGCCAAGTTTTGCTCTGTCTCAGCTTGTATTTTTGCTTCTATCACTAATATGGCCGTTTCTAGATCATCTACCTCTTGTTTTAGTTGATTGCTGGCTTTGATGGTGGAATTGATATTATGCTCGGTATTGTCGAGCTCTTTCGGATAACGTTTAATTAAATTAGCCAGCTCAGCAATAGCCGCTTGGCCTTTTTCAACCGGATCTTCATCGTCATCAAAGCTAAGTTCATCAGGATCTCGCTCGACAATATAATAAATGTTTAACGGCGCTTTCGTTACTAGCCGATCTAAAGTTACGCGCATCTTTTGCTGGTAATAGTGTATTGCTTCGAGTTGCTCTGGTTGCATTTGCTGCAGGTACTTGGCTCGCTGTTGGCTGAGTTGTATCAGTGATTCGTTTAGCTCTTGGCAAAGAGTAAGATAAGCAGTAGCCAAAGCTGTATTCTCGTTTAGTCCCTCAAGTGCGTAGCTTTGTAGGCTGTTTAATGAGCCAAACATTTCTTGCTCAGCGAAAATGAGCAGTTGTTGACTGTTGCCTGATAGTTTACCTGCTGCACGATAATCATTATTAAGGCCTTCTGATAACGCGGCTACTTTGTCATCTATTTGCGCTACTTGTCGATTGGGAAAGGCAGAAAGTTGTTGTGATAAGGTGTCTAACTGTTGCTGTGCGAGATTTAGTTGTCCTGCGTCACCGCTATTTAAATAAGCTTGGATGGTACGTTGAAAAGTGACACTGATCTGATGTTTTAACGCTTGGTATTGTTGCGCTTGTTGTTGCATCGTTCGGATTTGAACGCCGCTGTGCCACATCGAGTAACCGAGTATGCTTGCTAATATCATTAGTAATAGTGATGATAGGAGAGAGAAGGTGCTTATGCGCATGATGCGTTGCCTAGAGCCGTTGTGATAAAGCGGATGCTAGTGGCTACCGGTTACAAATATATGACAGCTATTAATACTTTATACTGAGTTTATGAATGAAGAAAAACCAGACCTTGTGTGATTGGAAACGGGCTGATATTGAAAAACATCATACTAGCTTGAGGGAGCTGGTTATTCAGCCCCAATTCGTGTGCCGTAAATGCGCCCGTGTGGCGAGTACAAAAAAGGTGCTTTGTAAGCCTTTTCCGCTTTAATGTTAGTGATTTGTTATTGGCACAATCAACAGATCACAGGGGGCTTGATGCAACAATTTTTTTGCCGTGGTGTGGAAATAGCTCCACAGTCCGTGGTGATGGCCGGCAATGATCAAGTCAACTTCTAAGGATTTCGCTGAGGTTAAAATGCTTTCAGGCATCTCACCACAAACAATTCTGTGCTCTATCAATGGGTAATCTAGTTCAGCCATTAATGTATCTAATTCAGCTATCGATTGTTCAGTGAGTTGTTTTTTTATCTCTTCTATGTCCATCGCAATCATATCGGTATAAAGCTGGTTAAGTTGCATGTTTACGTGTAGTAGGGTTAGTTTTGCATGTTCGATACGAGCACGTTCAACGGCTTTGTTTAGTAAGGTTCGACTATCTTTATCCAAACTAAGTGCCACTAAAATGTGTTGATAAGCAGCCATATGCTGTCCTCCTATAATGCTATTACTTCAGTATAGAACTAAGGGAGTTAACCTGCTGATTAAGGCGAACGAGTTGCCACTGCTGTCGATTAAAAATGACTTCGGTAACGCTACAGTTGGCGAGCTCAAGTAACTGCATGTTCTGTTTTGGCCAGTTCAATAAATGATGCAGTAAATAGTTTAAGCTGTAGCCGTGGCCGATAATCGCGTGGTTGCCTGATGATTCTGCGCTAAGGTGCTTGATAAATTGCGAGAGCCTAGATTCAAGTTTAGCTAACGGCTCTGCGTCAGCATACGGCAGGTTGATTTGCTGAGTATATAGCCGCTGTAAGTGATACTGTTTTTCAGCGGGCATCAATTTGAGATGCTGGCCTTCTAAAGAGCCAAAACCGATCTCGCGTAAGAGTGGTGTGAGCTTGGGAGTGAGTTGATGCGGCTGGGCAATTTGAGCTGCGGTACTGCTCGCTCTTGCTAAGTCACTACTGTGAATAGTGTTAATCGTAAGATGTTGGCATGCTCCCGCTAAGGTTTTAGCCTGAGATAAGCCGTTGCTATTGAGTAGGGTGTTTTGTTGGCCTTGTAGAATACCGTGTTTATTTGCATCGGTTTCGCCGTGGCGAATTAAGTACAGAGTTATCAATGTTCGCCACTGTCAGTTGGTTCTTAAGTGGTGCGCATCATAGCTTAAAAAGGGATATCTTCAATCAGATAAAAGAGAGTAAAAATAGTAGCATAATGAAGCTTAATATTTTCCATTCCTTGAATAATAGTTCCATGATGAGTACTCCTATTGATAATTTAGCTATTCTAGCAGTCGTCCGTAGATGGGGTTGTGAAATATGTCAAGAAATGAACGATCCACTGAGAGAGTTTCATACTTTATGGTGGCAATTTAAAGTGGGGTGGTATTTGTCCATCTAACTATGTGAAAATGTAACTAATCATAAAAGCCGATTAAAGGAGCTGTAATGTTAAAGCCTAATATGATCGAGAAATTAAACGAGCAAATTAACCTAGAGTTTTATTCTTCAAATCTTTACCTGCAAATGAGCGCTTGGTGTGAAGATAAGGGGTTAGAAGGTGCGGCGGTATTTTTACGAGGCCACGCTAAAGAAGAAATGGAGCATATGCATCGTTTATTCACGTATGTTAGTGAAACAGGCGCATTACCAATCCTGGGTGCGATTGATGCTCCACCACATGATTTTGAATCATTAACTCAGGTATTTCACGCCACCCTTGAGCACGAGCAAATGATTACACAAAAAATCAATGCTCTCGCCCATGAAGCTTTTACCTGCCAAGATTATTCAACATTTAATTTTTTACAATGGTATGTGTCTGAGCAGCATGAAGAAGAGAAGCTGTTTAAAACTATTATCGATAAGATCGATTTGCTGGGCGGTGACAAACAAGCTCTCTATTTTATGGACAAAGAGCTTGCAGAGTTAGCTAAATCAGGCAGCCCAAGTATTATTGACTCCGCTACAGTGGCTGAAGCGGGTTTTTAGGCTACCTTGTATTTAACTTGGCTGATTATGTTCGGCCAAGTATTCATTTTTTAAGCGCACATAGTTTTGCGCTGATTCAGGTAAAAAAGACAATTCGGCAGGAGTCAGCTTTCGCGCTTGTTTGGCTGGAGAGCCTACATATAAGTAGCCTGATGTTAATGTTTTTCCGGGCGGGACGAGAGCTCCAGCACCAATAATTACATCATCTTCAATAATTGCATTATCTAAGATAATTGCGCCCATACCGACCAAAACCCTATTACCCACAGTGCATCCATGTAACATAGCCTTGTGGCCAATGGTGACATCGTCCCCAATGAGAAGTGGAAATCCATTTGGATTTTTATCTGTTTTACGGGTGACATGTAACACAGTGCCATCTTGAACGTTACTGCGCGCGCCAATTTTTATATGGTTTACATCGCCACGTGCCGCAACCAGTGGCCAAATGCTTGCATCTTCGGCTAATTCTATATCGCCAACCAATACGGCTGCTTCATCTATATAGCAATAATCGGATACTTTAGGGTAAATACCTTTATAAGGGCGTAATTTGTGATTCATAAGCGTTCTCCTTTTTGCCGACATTAGCATATAAAAACAGCAAAACAAGATGGAGTATCTGCAAATCCTGTGGATAAGTTGAGTGAAACTTGTGAGTGCAATTTAATTACAATTTTTCGTTAAAAAAGCCTTGCGCCAGAATCGAATCTCCCTATAATGCGCAACCACTGAGACGGCACAGCGCAAGGCGCAACGCAACATCAGGTGGTTAAGAAGCTGCGGTTTCTAACCAGAAAGATAAATCGAAAATTTCTCGAAATTAACGATTGACTTTCAAATCGGCTAGCGTAGAATGCGCAGCCCTGACGAGGTGAAGCGAAAGCAACCTGGTCAACGTTCTTTAGGTCGCAAGCGACTGGGAACTAAACGTTCTTTAACAATTTAATCATGCAATCTGTGTGAATACTCATGTTGAAAGCCACGGCTAACAACGCAATGGTAACGAATCGCCAAAACGATTTATTTATCAATGTAATTTCTGAGTGTTCATACAGAACAAATCGAATATCACTTAGGTGATGTTCAAAACAGAATTCATTGAGCAGGTCTTCGGACCAAAAAAACTTTAATTGAAGAGTTTGATCATGGCTCAGATTG
>NZ_JAUOPX010000080.1:0-5632 GCF_030547455.1 Motilimonas sp. 1_MG-2023
AGATATCGATGCGCTCCTGCCTTGGAACTTCAAACATTAGCAACATCAGCCCGTGGGATCATGGGGCGTTTACGTTAATGCGAACTGGCGAGCGGGCTTTAAATGAAAATAAACGTAGCTGGGGTAAATAGAGATGGTATATATTTGGAGAAACCCGAATGTGCCGGAGGTTATGGTTGGTGAACTAACTAACAATTTTTATTTTGGTATCTTCCAAAATACGAAAGAAGTAGATGATGATGTAATGCCAATTTTCAGGTTTAATTGTAAGTTGAAAAAATTAAGAAAATTTTGTGAGTTGGCAAATAACAAGCGAGTACCTTTAGTTAATGAAAAAATATGTAATCTACTAGCAGAGTGTAGCAATAATATACAGTTTGTTAAAGCAAAGGTTCAATGCGAAGATGACAGTACTGAAGATTACTATGTTGTAAATGTATTAAGCTTTGTTGATGCTCTAGATAAAAGTAAGTCAATATTTGATTTTGTTCCTGGTACAAAAAAAATAATGAGATTTAAAAAAATAAAATATAATGAAGGTGATTATATAATAGCTAGAGAAATAAATTATGGCGTCCATTTGTTAGTTAATGATTCTTTAACTGAGATACTAAAGATGCATGGTTGTAAAGGTTTGTGTTTGCCAGAAGAGTGTATATAAAAATAAAGGGGTAGAAAAGCCTAGGTATGCACTGTTAATTATCAATAAATAGAGAGTCTAGCGCCTACGGTAATATAAAACCACACTATTTAATACACAAAAAGATATTTAAAAAGATAATTAAAACCAAAGATGGGACAGGCGCTTTTTATTGCTTATAAATAGAGTACCTTAGCACCAGCTCCTTGCACTACATGGCGAAATCATGTGCTATGCCCAGCTACTTTAGCCTGTTATTCAAGAAGGTGAAAGACAAGTAGTTTCAGTTTGAGTCCGGCACAGGCTCTGGGAGAGGCGACCTTGGCACGCCGATTGATCTTGGCATCACAACCTTTCATCGTTACAGCTACGATAACCTCGGCAATATTACCCCTACCACGGTGGGACAAGATAATTCAAGCTATGACTACGACCCGAATGATCCCTACAAATTACGCAGTCATAACGGTGAAACCTTAAACTACGACGCCAGTGGTAACATTAAAAACTACAACGGCTACCAGTTTAGTTACACCAGTTTTGACAAAGTTAAGCGCATTAGCAGCTCGAGTAACAGTAATGACTGGACCGAATACAGCTATGGCACCGACGGCGAGCGCTTTAAAAAGGTTGAAAATCGCATTTACCAAGGCAAGGTAGAGCGCTTAACCACGGAATTTATTCATGCCTTTTACGAGCGTCATAGTCGCAATGGCGGAGCAGGTGATCTGGTAGAAGAGAAGTACTTTATCGGTGATATGGTGCTCACCCAGCGCTCGAACAACAGCAAAGACAGCTTCTACACCATTAAAGACCATCAAGGCTCGGTATTAATGACCTTAAATGGCAGTGGCCAAGAAGTGAATCGCTACTACTACCGCCCCTTTGGTGAGCAGATAGATGTCAGCCTAAACCCCTTAGGCTTACAAACCCTGCGCCCAACCCAATACGGTTATACCGGCCACGAGCATGTGAAAGATCTCGACATCATCAACATGGGCGGGCGCATCTACGCCGCCGGATTAAGGCGCTTCTTGCAAGCCGATCCCGTGGTTGGCCACCCCATGTACAGCCAAAGCTATAACCCGTATCAATATTTCTATGGCAACCCGCTGGTGAATGTGGATCCGAGTGGGTACATGGTTACACCTCAGAATTTTGGACCTGTATTTGCTACAGGGACAATGTTTATGGGGTTTGGCACGCTTCAACAATTAGGAGCTGAAAACCCTTGGTCGATGCGCGGCTTGATGCATGAACGAGCGCTTCAATTATCTAAGCTATCATTGGAAATTGCGTTGGCCCAAGATTACAGCTCACTTGAAGATACAGTTGGCTCGACAACAGAAACGAATGTAGCTGATAATATTTCAAGTGATACGGAAACGACACAAGTAGGGCAGTTATCAAGCTACACTGAGCTTACCTCTGCCCAAGAGGCATTAAGCAGCAATACAGCCAATGATAAACAAGAAAATATAGGTACTGCTGATACTGCAACGTATGGAGCAGATATTGGGCAGAATATTTCGATTCAATTGAATGAACAAAAAAGTAGGCCAAAAACTAGAACGGAGTTGCATAGTGATCTTACAGAACGTGGTTTTCAATTTCACTCAATAAGTAAAATAAATGGGTATGTAACATATAAGAGCGCTAATGGTGGTCTTATAACCGTTAAGCCTACTGGTGAAGTTATTGTTCAGAAAAGGGTGTGGGCAAAAGATAAAACTCATAAGTTTAACCAGAGAACAGATTATGAAGGCAATGTGCTTGAAGATCAATCTCACGAAACCGGTCATTTTGTTGAGCAAATTGTTGGTCCACATCCAAATGAAAAGGTGTCTGATGAAAGTGAAGAATAAGTTAATATATAGCGATGTAAATTTGGATTCTATCAAGTTATTACCTGATGGGCGAACAATTGAATTGATATTTTTAGACATGTACAAAGGTCTGGAGATTGGAAAGATAACGTGTGCAAATGTGTATAGCTTTTGCTATCAAAATACTTTTGAAGAAAATGAGGGGCTAGCTTGTTATATCGGGGAGGTTGGCTATGAAGTAATTAAGCCCGATGAATATGCTACCTTTCTTGAGTTGAATAATTATTCATTTTTAGGGCGAGGTGGAAGTACCTATGAACCTAAAGAAGCCGAATTATACAAACTACATTTAGAAAGTGGAGATGTGATGTTAGATGTTATATGTGGTGAGTTTACTAATACAGAAACAAACTCCGAATGAATAAATGTAAGAAAAAGATGGGACAGAGAAATACAGGACAGGCACTTTTTATTACTAATAAATAGAGTGCCTTAGCACCAGCTCCTTGCACTAGATGGCTAAAGTATGCGTTACGCCCGGCCACCTTAGCCTGTTATTCAAGAAGGTGAAAGACAAGTAGGAGCAGCAGTCATGCTGCGATAAAACCTATCACCCCATGACAGGGGGCCTACGGGCGTGAAGCAGTCTGCAAATAGCAAGTAAGTAGAGAGTTTACAGGAGTAAAACCATTGAAAACCAAAGGAATGAAAGGCCTTGGGCCTTGGCTTGTGGGCCTTATGGCTTGGTTGCTGTGCGCCAACGCCCATGCCGCATGGATAGATACAAAAGGAACGGTGAAGCATATTATCACCTATGCCCACACCAATACCGTATTGGTCGAGCTGTCCCATGCTGGCGCTGATGTGACAGCTTGTAGCAACAAATCCACCTTTGCCATCAGCAACGCCATACAAGCCGAAGTGCGCGGAAATACAGGACAGGCACTTTATTGCTTTATTTCTGGCTTAAAAGGTCTTGCTACTTCATCCGTGTATACCAAATCTGGAACTGGTAGCTTAAAATCACTTTAATTTTTATGATTAATAATTAATTTAGAAGGGTTGTGAAATTGTCAGAAAAAGTAAAGTTTAACATTGCGTTGGTAGTGATTATTTTTATATTTTTTAAGGTTTTTTATTCATTCTGGACCGCTGATGACTTCTTGGTTGAACTCGATCGGTTTAACGTAGAAACGCCATATAAATTAAGTGCAAGTGAAGAATGGAACGGAGAGTTAGAGGATGGAAAGCTTGGTGATTTTTACGCGTGTCTATTGAACTATAGAGGGCCTAGCGCTAAAAGTAGGAATTCTGGAGAGAGTAGAATTTATTATATGTATTTACCGTCAGGCTTTCGTTTGACTCTGTATACGTATGGGGGGGAGGTTAACCTATTTTTCTTGTACAAATTTAACTCTGATGGGAGTAAAGAAGAACAATCGGGAGGTGTTACTGTTAATTGCCCGCTGTCATTGCTCACTAAGGATGTAAATTAAAATGTTGTATTTTGTTGTGGTCGTTTCTTTTTTATCTGGAGCATTTTCCTTTATTGACTACTTTTCTGGTGGTGCCTTATCTAGCTACAACTGGAGTACAATCAAATTTTGAACAACGTGAGAAGACTAAGCTTGGGAAAGTAACGCTCACCTGTATATAGTGGATTAATGTAATGAAAGCTATTTTGAAAAGTATACATTCACCGGATGTTGATTTTGATAAGTTTTGGCCTGATGAAGCTGATGATTTTGGCTTTCTATTGCAGGCAATGATAGGGCCTGAAGAGGACGATAGTTTTCAATCCTTCGATATGCAAGTATGTACGCCTAAATGGCTCATATCTAACTATGGCAGCGAACGGTTAGTCTTTGGCCGTCATATGATTATTGTCTTTGATTATGATATTGATTTTATTATTTCAAAGATTGAGGAATATTGTGGTAAATGTGCGGGGAAAGACTGGGCCGAGTTAGAGGAAAAAATTGGGCGAATAGGAAAATCTGAGTTTGAAGACTACACCAGCTACCAAGGTAAGGGTAGTTAAAGAGTAAAGGGGGCCGGACTAATAGTGTAAAAGCAGGGCAGGCACTATTTATTGCCCATATATAGAGTACCTTAGCCCCGGCTGTCTGCCCTGTATAGTGAAAATAGGTGCTGCAAGCTAAGCGTTAGCCTGTGGTGAGTTAAGAAGAAATACAGGACAGGCACTTTTTATTGCTCAAGATGATTACGCAGCTCAATACTTAGCCTATGGCTTCCCATGTTAACGCTTAACCTGTTACCTTACGATAACACGCCCATAGCTCGGCGCACTGCCTGTCCCTGAATCTCGCTCGATCTGACCGACATGCAAAAGGCAAGACCTGACCCCTTTGTTGTTTCCTTTGTTGTTTTCTGGTAGGTATGTGAACGTACGAAGCCCGAATGGGTTGCCTGATATAGATGCAGCAACAAACGTATTTATGATTCAGTCACTAAAATCACCCAAAATAGTCCCTGTTAATCCAAATAAAGGCTTTTAAAAAATGAACGTAGATCAATCAAAACTTTTATTATCAGCGCAGAGAGCATTGCTATTCTGTATAACTTCTATAATGCGCTTTATTTTCATTGAAGTTTGTTGTGATGGAAGGTTGAGGATGCTGATCTATGTTCAAAGGGAGCTTTCTGAAGATGAACTTGATATGTTGTATTCAGCCGCAGGAGAAATCTGTGGTGATTTTGTTGATCTTGATGACTGCGATGTAGAAGTGATAGTTAGTAACTCTAGTTTTGAACAATTACAAAGCCTAAATCACTTAGTTTATGCGAGGGCGGAGTAGCATCAAAATACGGAAAAAAATAGGAATAAAAGGGTCAGTTAATTGTTTCAAGCAAAGACAGGCACTTTTTATTACCAATAAATAGAGTGCCTTAGCACCAGCTCCTTGCACTACATGGCGAAAGTATGTGTTACGCCCAGCCACTTTAGCCTTTTGTTCTTACCGCTAAATCAACTTCAGAGCCAGTGACCTTATATACACAAGGCTGTGTAAAGGACTTACCTCGAATTCGTCATGTTTCTATTGATTAAGTTACAGAGAGCCGCGGTGTCTGTTCTGGTCTAATCCCATCGGACACTTAATTTTGAGACAATAACGTCAATAGATTAAGGAAATGATATGAGCCT
>NZ_JAUOPX010000081.1:0-5378 GCF_030547455.1 Motilimonas sp. 1_MG-2023
GTATTGCTGGCGCAGCGCATCCTGATGCTCACGCAATATTTCAATAAAGGCGCTCATGAGTTAGCCCACATCAACACTAATTTATCAGCGAGTTGGTTCACCGCTAACACACTGTCGGCTTGTTTCACGCGGGTCAGGTGGGTGTAACGCGCGGTGGTATTGAGACTGGCATGACCGAGCAAGGCTTGCAGTGAGCGTAAATCCAATCCCTGCTCCAGTAAATGGGTGGCATAACAATGGCGCAGTGAATGGGGGCTAATGTGTTGATGAATATTGCAATCGGCCAATACCCGCTTGAGGGCTTTTTGCACGCTGCCTTTATCCATTGGCACATCGCTGTCGGGCCCCATTTTTGGAAACAATAAGCGAGGATGGCGATGCGTAGCCCAGTAACCACGCAACGCCACCAAGGTGCGAGAAGGCAGTGGCACCAATCGGTCTTTACCGCCTTTGCCATCACGCACATGCACCTGCATTGATGCGCTGTCGATATCCGATATGGTCAAATTAAGCCCTTCGCTCAAGCGCAACCCCAAGGTATAGAGCAGCAAAAAGAACACCTGGTAACGACATTTAACCGTCATGGAAATCAGCAAGCCGACTTGGGCTGACGTCAACACATCTGGCAAGCGCTTCACCTGCGGCGGTTTAACTATGTTAAGCCACTCCCACTGGCGGTTGAGGGTGTAGCGATAGAAAAACTGCAAGCCATTGCGGTCAATTTTAACCATGCTCCAAGAATGAGTGGCAATCATACTGGCAAAGTAGGTCTTCAAATCCGCCGCGGTCATGGCATCAGGCGCACGGTCAAAAAACGTAGAAAGGCGACGCACCGCACGAGAATAGGCATCAATCGTTGCGGGACGTTTTCCTTGCAAGGTTAAGTTGGTAAGATGTTGTTCATAAAGAAATTCAAAGCGTTGTTGGTCGTGGGGGTTCATGATTTTTACTCCAGCAAGCCCGATCAAAGTGACGGGGGTTACTTGAGTATGAAATATCCGCCACACTCTGCCGCGCAGCGGCTTCGTTCAACAAGTTGCTGCACTCGGAATAATTACTCGCTTCGCTCCTAATTACCCGGTGAGCAAGGCGTTGAGGCTGTAGAATTTCTCTTTTTTAAGAAATATAGCCTGTTTTATGGGTTCAAATGCATTACCTATTGTCTTAAAAGCGCTTAGGATTGATTGCTGGGCCCCGTTTTTTAGTCAAATCTGGCTGTTGGAGTTATTCTACAGTCTCGTGATGTGTAAGGAGGTCAAATTGTCAGAAAAAGTGCTTTTTGCAGATTTCGCAAATACTGATTTGGTTGAGTTTAAATACAACATCGACCCTTGGGATTCTTCGACCAGTTCAATTGAAATGGTTGTTCATGACAGGGCTGGTACTTTTAGAAAATTTAAGTTTAATAAAGTGTCTAATTTAACCATAGAGGAAGGGTTTACAGGTTACTTAGGCGGTACAGCTATCGTAGACATAAGTTGTCGTCAATGGTCACATGCTCAAATCGAAATTCAAAACTTTGAGTTGGACCCTGGTATCAACTTTTTGGCAATGACAGTAGAAGTATCAGATGTTGTGGGAAATTACACATAACAATTTAAGAGGGATTCCCAACGCTTGGCATTTTTGATTCTACTTCAAATTTAGTGTTTATGGCACAATGCTTTAGGTTGGGTGGTAGCGTTGCTCACCCCTTAATTGGCGTTGAGGCTGTAGAATTTCTCTTTTTTAAGAAATATAGCCTGTTTTATGGGTTCCAAATGCATTACCTATTGTCTTAAAAGCGTTTAGGATTGATTGCTGGGCCCCGTTTTTTAGTCAAATCTGGCTGTTGGAGTTATTCTACAGTCTCGTTAGAAGCATGGATAGATATGAGCATTAAACAAGAATGGCAAAGGAAGTGGAGAGAAGCTTTAGGTGAGCCTACTGATTCTATGCCTGATATCAGAGAAGATTATGCTCTTCATTTCGACATATGGAATGTTAGTGATGAAAAGCTACAAGAGTGTTTTTCAATATTCCCTAATGGCGATAGATTATTTAAACGAGTTAACGAAGTAAGGAAAACTCATCCTCAAACTACAGAAATTGATGATGAGAAGCTTTTAGGCAAACTTGATCAGCTAAATGAAGATATCGAGGCCGTACTCCGTGATTTTGGAGATGAGGAACTTATCCAATTAAATGGAGAAAAGTCTACTGCCAAGAAACGCTCCGTTTACAGAGGCTCTGAATCACAGAGACATGAGATTCTTAAGAATAGCGATTCACCCACAGTCCATTTAGATGATGAACTGTGTGAGATCATTGAGAAACACTGTGGCGAGGAAGGCTACGAAGCTTTTTTCTTTTTAAGTGAGCCTTTATATCAGTTGTCTGGTTGCTATTACACAGTATCGCATTGGATAGCTTGGGCAATGGTAGAAGCTGAGTACGATTCCGATCCATATCAGGCTGCATTTGATTTATACAAAATAAAGGCACAGGCTAGGTGGTCAAGTGATGAGCAATTCATCTACATCGCCAGCTAAGCTTCTAACCAGCCGCTGTGATGGGCGTTAGTGCGTCAAGCGAAGCTTGATGCATCTTGCAGGGTGCAAGTCCCTGTCGGGTAAGGTTTAACTCACCGCCCGTATCGAGTGTTGCGCCTATGGCGGAGCTGATTTTTTTTCAGCGAACAAGATAGGTGAAGCGTACACAGAGAATTAAGTAGGCCACAGGGGATGCGTGCCGAAACGTCGGACCGCCCTAAAGTGCTGAGATCGCTCCGGTAAGTACAGTCTGACTGACGAGGTTTACTCTTTTCATAAAGGAAGTGCCACTAAAGTCCAAGCAAAGCAACCGTAATGAGTGAGGTTGTGGCGAGTCAGCGGAGTTATTAAGCCGTGGCATGTTTAAAGAGATGTATCAGCTTTTATTGGCTGATGGCTCTTTGAGAGAGCCAAATGATGAAACAACCCAAACGTGCCGCAGCCCAGCAGGCAATAAAATGTGGAGCAGCGGTGATAATTTGAAAAGCCATCATCAACGCTACACGCGATTCTGTGGTTACTTAAAAGATTGCAAAGTATGCCCGCTGCAAGAGCAATGTATGCGAAAGCCCCCGATAAAAACAGGGCGGCAAGTTCAGTTTAAAAATGATGAATCACGCAAGCAGCTGAGCTATATCGATAAAATGAAAGTTAAAATAGATAGCCCAATGGGGCGAAGGCAATATAGCAAACGATTGGGCTGTATCGAGCCCGTGTTCGGCAATATAACGGTGAATAAAGGCATGAATAAGTTGACGCTACGGGGACAAGCCAAAGTGAATGCCCAGTGGCAGCTGTATTGCCTTGTTCATAATATTGAAAAGCTGCAAAAGACGATGCATTAAGCAGGGCAAGCTCCCTATTGCCTGAAATTCACCCAAAAACCAGCTTGAAACTCCCCATAAAAACGCCAAACCTTGATAATTTTCATCACAGCAGAAAAAGACTAAACAATTGAGTCAAAACAAGAACTCAGCTATGGTTTGGTGCATCATAAAAATATATTTTAGAACGAGTAATTCTACAGGCTCGTTAAGCATACGTGAACATGGAAATTATATTAGGCTTTTTACTATTCTTCGCCCTAGCTGCATTCGCTGTTTGGCGTAATCGGATCGATATCGCGAAAAACGGTCCGATCAGTAAGACAGTGTGAAGTCGTACTTATATCTTTACTCTTGTGTGGGTCACGTTACTTGTGGCGGCTTTCTACATTTATAAGCCGGTATACATTGGTGTTTTGGTGGTTTTTCTGCTTTATTCGCAAACGTTTGGTGTGGGTGGCGGTAAACATGGATTGTTCCGGCAGCTAAGAGATAGTGGTTTTATTGCTTGCATTGTTACTATTCCTATTTGCTTAATTATTTGGAATCACAGTAATGCTTAACAAGGCCAGTAACAGCGAGCAATTTTTCCGTCGCTTTTTGTGGCGGGCGCTATGCTGCCACAAAAAATCAACTCCAAAATTGCCGCGTTCTGGCGGCGTTGAGGCTGTAGGATTTATATTTTTTAAGAAATATAGCCTGTTTTATGGGTTCCAAATGCATTACCTATTGTCTTAAAAGCGCTTAGGATTGATTGCAGGGTCCCGTTTTTTAGTCAAATCTGGCTGTTGGAGTTATTCTACAGTCTCGTTAGGCTAATTTATCGAATTGTGAGGTATATGATGAAGAACATCTTTTTTCTAAGAATGGATAAGGTTATTGTGGCCACAGATCCCACGTTTTCACCACAATATCCTTATATTCACAGTGTTCACGGTACTTGCGGTAATCAAGAGTTGATTAAACAACAAGCAAGTATTATTTTTCCTAGATTAGAGCTTTCTGAACGTGAGTTACTCGACCGCATCTATAAACTCAAGCAAGAGCTGATCGCTAATGATGAGCTAGATGAAAAAGCACTAGGAAAACAACGCTGTGATTTAGCAATCAAGTATTGGCTAAAAACGATGCAAGTTGGAGATGTTGTGTTTGTTCGCAATCAGGCTAATCAATTGTACTTGTGCCAAGTGGCTAGCTACGTGCAAAAAGGCTTCTTCGATGAACATGGCTGCTTTCAACGGAAAGTTGAAAATGTACCGTTGATCGATGAAAGCTCAGTTCCTAGTGAAATCATAAATAGAACCTATGGGCGTAAAACTATTGAAAAAAATGCCTGTGAGGCGGTTAAAACTGTATTTAGAAAGCACTTTGGTAGTACGAGTACAGCATTAGCCTAACAAGAGACTTTAAACGGAACAAAAACAGTTGGTTAGGTTCCGCTTCGCTCCACATTATAACCAACAATAAAAGCTTAAGCCTAGATAGGTTTTAAATTTATGTGCTGCACAGTTTATACAAATGGCTGAATAGATGCAGTGGTCGGCGAAGTTATAACTGGAGTAATTTCAAGAAGATGCTAATGTATTATGCAATTGAGCGACCACGAGTGAGTAAGCGATTTATTCACGTAGATTGGTACTAGGTGCGTGGTGATTTACACGCGTGAATATATAACTGAAGAGCCCAAAAGCTCGATGCGGTCCTGTGTTTTAACATATGCACACGTCCGGATCTGTGTGGGGTCGGCCCAGTAATGGGTCGCTCTACCACGATTGCGATTGAGTCCCTTGGCAAATAGGGGGTATTTTTGAAACTTAAAGAATTTTCTTTGTGGGGCTACAAGCAGGAGCGCTCTGAATCTCGAAAGTTCACACTGGAGAACCGGTGTGTATGTGCACATTTTGAACGCTACTTAGAGGGTGTCGAAACGCAAGGCGTGTCTAGGGTAGTGTAGTGGTCAACTAAAACTGGCCACCTCGTTATAAGTTTTGAAGTATTCTGCTTCAGCCTTTTGTGGCGATAG
>NZ_JAUOPX010000082.1:0-5235 GCF_030547455.1 Motilimonas sp. 1_MG-2023
CAAGAAGAAATTTACATCCACGCCCAAAAAGACTTCAACAGCTTGATTGAAAACGACCAAGCCGAGCAAATCAAACGCGACCAACACAGCGAAGTCGACCGCGACAGCTTTAAACTGATTAAAGGCAATCAACACAGTACCGTCGATGGTGAAAGCCGCCTACACACCAAAGGCGATCAAAGCCAAATAACCGATACCAAGCTGCACCACAAAATCGGCAACGCGCAACTGGTTAAGGCTGGCAGTGAAATACACCACAAATCCGGCGTGAAAATGGTCATCGAAGCCGGCGCCGAAATCACCCTAAAAGCCGGTGGTAGTTTTGTGAAAATAGACGGCGGCGGCGTACACCTAAGCGGCCCCACCATCAATATAAAAGTGGGCCCAAGTGCCGGCTCAGGCAGTGGTTACGGAGGCCAAATGCCCGCCATGCCGAAGGAAATTGAGCAAGCAGTGGCATTGGCTATCCCACCAGCGCAATTTACTCCTGCGCAGCTAGAAACACTTTTAGCCAAAGTACCATTCTGCGAAGAATGTGAGGCTTGTAAGGATGGCAGCTGTGAAATCTAAACCTAACAATCGTTTTGATACGTTAATGCAGGAAATAAGCGATATTGCTTTAGAAGATAAAACGCAAAATTTTTATCTGCTATTGAATAGCACTTCGAAATCAAAAACATTACAGGAATATTACAGCCAAATAAGCGGAGAAGCTCAGCCAATTTGGGCCAACACCCAATACGCTACCTGGTTACAAGTAATGCCCTATTTAGTGGAAACGACGCCAGACAGTGTTTTTTTACAATGGGCGAGCGAACAGCCGAATGATTGGGGCATGCTCATCGCTTCCCCTTATTCGTTAGACGCCGTCTTATCACACCTACGCAGTTTGACTCAAATTTGGCTACCAACAGGCCAGCATGTATTTTTCCGCTTCTTTGATCCAGACGCGAGTAGCTTATTGCTGAACAATTTAGAAAAGATCGACCTTGTTGCCTTAATGGGCCCCTGCAGTCACTGGATAAGTAATAAACAAACATTCGTGAACCCCGCAAGTCCAGAACAACAAAAAGAGAAGCCATTTCCTTGGTGGGAACTAAATGAAAACACGGCAATAAAAATACAACGCGAAAGTACAATAACACTGCAAAAAAACGCTTTAACTTGGCTTAAAAAGAACCATGCCGACCTGTTCTTCTGTTACCCATTCAATATTCTAAAAGCAAAAGTGGAGCGAATGGCAACACGTTTTGTCACCAATGAAGCAGGCTTACAAAAACACCTAATTGAAAGTTTACGTAAAGAGGTTTATCGATGACATATCCCGCATCGGCCGCTGCCAATTCACAAACGAACAACGCAGCAGGCTCAGCTTCCGGTTATAACAAAAGTGAATACTTAAAAAACTGGAATAAAGAAAATAAGCCGATAGATCTTGATGTGATGTACTCGAAGGTACGCAAAGACTTCTGTACTTCTATTGATACCTACAAAGAGGAAATGAGCTCTTGGTGGAAAAGCTGGTTTTTGTCGATGGATCAAAAAATTATCGTCAATGAAAAAGAACGCGGAACCGCCGATTATGATGATAACAAACTGTCATCAGATCTCGTCTTATGCCCGCTCAGTGGTGAGCTACACATAGTGCATTGCTTTGAAACAGAAGAATTCGTACCTATTCCGAATACCCCGTTTGAGCTACAAGCAGCAAAGCGAATGTTAAAGTCAGGAGCCATAAGGGATTACTTTGTAGAAGAAAAATATGGCCCAATTTACAAAGATAAAATTGGGCCAGACGGCATTAAAAAGTTGACCTTAGATCCGAAAGTCTATGGCGGTAAATCATTAAAAATCACCTTCTACCCTGATGTCACTAAAACAGATATGGATACATTATTAAAGTCTTATGATGGCACCATCGACAAACTTGCCGCTTGGTTAGACAGTGAATGGAATACCCAAAAGCAAGATTGGCAAGACTACCTAGATGATCCAATCGACCTTGGAGATATTGTTGCTGATTTTTTTAAAAATATCATCAAGGCAGTAGTGGACGCTTGGCGCGAAATAGAAGAACTATTCATTCTATTAGCCAATCCCACTAAGTTAAGAAACCTGCTCAGTAAGTACATGGAAAACCCTGAGCTCATATCTGAAATGATGGCAAAATCAAAGAAAGAAATGGCTGATATATTAATGCTGCTTAAAGACGAAGCAAGGTGCTTTCTGTGTCTAAATGCCATCTACTCTTGGTTTAAACTATTAAGTCCAGCCCAACTTTATAGAGTTGCCTCCGAAACCTTGGCATCCATTTTAGTTGAAGTAGTGATCAGCATTCTCGTCCCTGGCGGCGCTATATTAAAAAACCTCAATCGTTTACGCGATGTGGCAGGCTTAGCCGCCATGACCAACACCCCATCCCCTACAGCGAAGGCATTCTAAAATGACAAAAAAAGTAAGAGCGGTTGCCGTTGTAGCCAAAATAAAAAAAATTCTCAAACTAGTCAAAGCAGATACCCATGATAATAAAGAAATCCTTGGCATGCTGGCTTATCGTGGGGAGGGGAAGCACAGCTTACTCAGAAATAAAGATCAAATTGTAGAAAAAACCCCCTTAGAGGGCGCCACTGCACAGAAAAGGGCTAACGAATTTAGCGCAGGCCCAAAGGTCGTTGAAAATAAAACAAAAATAAATTCAGCAGGGGAAACTCACGCTAACAAGAAAACCCAAGATACCAAAAAAACAGAAACCAATGGCTGCCCTGTTACGATGGACACAGGTGAAGAAATCATCCAAATTCAGGATTTCACCTTACCAGGCCACCTTTCATTTACTTTTGAACGTATTTATAGAAGTAGCGCTGCAGAAGTAGACGTTGGTCTCGGCCCCGGTTGGAGCCACCCATTACTGCAATCGCTTATTTTTGACAACGGTGAAGTCCATTGGTATGACGCCCAAAATAAGAAAACTGTTTTCCCAGAGCCCACTGCAAACACACCTAGCATTGAGAACCCACTCGCAGCGTCAGCCATTTCCCTAGCCCAAACACCCGGGCATTATTTATTGGCACAAGCAGGTTCTCCAAACTGTATTTTTGAGCGTTTTGGCAACTTTGCACGATTAAAAAGTTTTATAGATGTTTACGGCAACAAACTGAATGTGCAATACGACAACACCGGCCACCCAACTGCCATTACGAATCCTGTTGGCTTAGGTTTATTCTTGGTTTACCACAATGAGCACATTAGCCAAATTGAACTAAGAAAAAAACACCAAACTGCCGAAGGAATCGAATGGATAACCGAAAAAGTTTGTCAGCGCTTTATTTATAACGAACAAAATCAACTCATTGCTAACCTTAATCCATTGGCTGAGGGTGAGCAGTATGAATATGACGACAACAACCTTATTCAACTACGAAAAATGGCTGGCGGCGCTGAGTTTCGCTGGTTATGGCAAGGCGAAGGCAAACACGCTAGAGCACTAAAGCATTGGAGCAATACCGGCTTTGAAGCCAGCTATGAATGGGACGATGAAAACAACAGTGTGACCGTACAATACCCCGACGGCAGCAGTGAGTGTTACCAACATAACCAAGATGCAAAGCTCTTATTCAAACAAGATCCTGATGGTGCAACCACACACTATGAATACAATGAAGACGGACAACTAACTCATGTCATCGATGCCTTAGGAAATGAAACTCAGCATCAATACGACCTAAATGGTAAACCAGCTGCCACCTTTTATCCCGACGGACAAATAGTTCAATATCAGTACTTTTTCAGTCAGTTAAGGGAAATCAAACAAGGCAAAGCAAAATGGCAGTTTGACCATAACGACCTTGGCGACGTGATTTGGCAAAAAGACCCACTCGGCCACATCACCCGCTATCATTACAACCGCTTCGGTCAACTCGACCAAGTTCGCTATCAAGACGATACCTGTGTCGAGCTCGGGTGGAACCACTTTGGCCAACTTATTCGCGAAACATTGCCCGACGGTGGCCAAATTCAATATCGCTACGACTTATTAGGTCGTCAAATACTCCGTCAAGACGCCAATGGCGCCATCACCCACTTTGAATGGGATGACGCCGACCGTCTCACCAAAATCATTTTACCCAATCAAGCCAGCCGCAGTTATCAATATAATGCCCATGGCAAAGTCACCCTTGAAGTCGATGAGCAAGGCAACCAAACCCAATATGAATACCACCCTAACTTACACTTAGTCAGTAAGCGCACTAACCCTGATGGCAGCACCCTCACTTACCGTTATGACAACCCTAAACGCTTTGTTTCTGACATCATCAATGAAAAAGGCGAGCAATATCAAATACAGTATTTTGCCAATGGCCTCGTCAAACAAGAAATTGGCTTTGATGGCATCACCACTCAATATCAATATGACTTACTCGGCAACCTAACGTTCAAGCGTCAAATAGGCTTAGCGGGCACGCAACTCGATACCCTATTTGAAAGGGACGTGATGGGCTGGCTAGTTAAAAAAACACTGCCCGACGGCCAAGAAATTGAATACCACTACGATACACAAGGCAACCTAATCAGTGTTGATGATGGCGAGAGACCATTACACTGGCAATACGACTTAAACGGCCAATTAATTGCAGAGCATCAAAGCTGGGCCAGCCAATATTATGACTACGACCCCCTTGGTCGCGTTAAGCGCTGGCAATTACCGGATGGCCAGCAGGTTGACTATGAATTTCAACAAGGTCAACTGGCTGGCATTAACCTTAACGGCGAAGTTCTCACCCAACACCTATTTCGTCATGGCCAAGAGGTCAAACGTAGCCAAGGTGCCCTGACCAGTGAGTACCAATACGATGAGCAAGGCCGCTTAACCCAACATGCACAGCTGCAACAACTGCTGCAAATGGGTGCCAGTGCTACCATCAAACAGCAGCGCCAATATCAATATGATGTGGCCGGTAACCTCACTCAAGTCACCGACAGTTTAAAAGGCGACAGGCAATACCATTATGACCCCCTCGCCCGCTTGTCTCATGTGCGCGGCAATATCGATGAGCATTTTCAGCACGACCCCGCCGGTCACCTATTGTCACAAACCTTGGGCAAAAGCAGTAGTGCTGCCCCAGCTAGCGCACAAGTTAAACATAACCGTTTGGCCTTTCAAGGCGACTGCCATTTTGAATACGATGAGTTTGGTAACCTAGTCAAAGAAAAGCGCGGTAAAGGCCAACAGCTAGT
>NZ_JAUOPX010000083.1:0-5139 GCF_030547455.1 Motilimonas sp. 1_MG-2023
CCGGAAAACTCAGTGATCTCAAATGTTTCGGGATCGAGGGTTTGTGCAGTAAAGGTAAATTGCAGTCCAGTTTTGTCAGCCATGATGCTTGCCTTGTGTTACTTACCGTGTATGAGCCTAAGGAAAACTTGATATCACGCCTTTCCTTGATGATTGATTCGCGCTAGGGGTTAAATTTGTTTCATTTAAATTCAGTGTGTTATGCGCAATGGTATTTTTTATAGATTTTCTTGTCAATTAAAATGCGTTAGAGTGCTTTATGTTTTTGTGATGATTTGGCGTATTCACATACCCTGATTGAGTTGTTCCTTGTGTCGGAGTTCAGGAGGGAGTAGGTAGAGCAAGTGCTTGAGTGTACAAAATATCAACAATCGAGCGAGTAAGGTAACTTTTAGTTATACGCAACGCTGTAAAATCATCCCCAAGGGCTGTTGGTGGCTAAACTGGTGTTTTCTTGCGGCAGATATCGAATAAGAAACGTCACCGATCGCTTAAAGAATATTCATGCTTATTTATTAGTTACAATCACAGCAACAGCGTTTAGCGCTAGTGTAAAGTTAATATAGAGAAAGGAGTGATAACATGGCTAATGTCATTCATAAAGGAGCGCCCACCACAACAGGAGGCAAGGTATTGCAAGGCAACGCTGGCTTGTGTGTAGAGGGAAGTGAAGTTGCATCCGTTGGGCATATGGCCAGTTGTAAAGCGTGTAAAAAGGGCATTGGCCCGATTGTTGCGGTTGGTCCTCGTAACACCATTTTACCCGCAGGGCCGGTTGCCCTTGAGGGGGATTATGTTGCCTGTGGCTGTCCGCCTATGTCGAATATTGTAAAGGTTGGCCAGGGCACGACTAGTAGTGATAGGTGATACTCAGGGAAAGTATAATAAATGGGCTAGTGCACTTGGTGTTTGAAGCTGGGGAGCACATGCAAGAGACTATGGCGTCAATAGCTATTTTAACCTTTGGCATTTCCCACGTAACACCGTCTCTAAGCATCGAATTGAGCGTAATAACCCTCTTCCAAACGTAAGCGGTGATGGCTACCTTCTTAGGCTTTCCAGTCGCAACGAGACGTTGATACGTTGCTTTGAAAGCAGGGTTTGAATGGCGGACAAATTGACAACGATCACCGAAAACAGATCCACTTTTTGTTTATTTTCGTACAACCAAAAATGATCCATCCCATTTACTCAGGTATTTCCCCTGAACGATGTTTATTTTTAAGCCGATAGCTATCTCTACTTAATTGGAGTAAGTCGAATTGGTTGTCATCAAAGCTTTGGTTACTGCTTTTACATGGCTTACCGTCTTTAAAGCCTCTCAGTGCGATAAGGTTTATTTCACCTTCTGCGGTTTTGAAAGCATATTTGTCATTGTTGGTATTATTGAAATGATTTTGTGCGTTGCCAACCAATGCACTTAAAAATTCATACTTTTGCTCAACACTGTAGGCTGAAATATCAAGAGACATTAGTTTATCTCCACACTGTTAGTTGGCATGGCATGGTGGCAACCCGGCGCGCCGTCGATGTGATAACGCCATGCAAAGTTAGCCGTGTTGTCTTTCACCTTGAGAGCCGGAGAAACTTCAATCCATTCCCCATCGCCCATGCTTGTGACCATTGAGCCAATGATTGTGGTGCTATCGTTGCTTGCGTCTATGTCTAACCAAGTGTTGAGAAAATGATTTTGAAAAAGAGTGGCGTTCGTTAAGTAGTCTTCAATCATATATGAGGTTTGATCTTGGCTTAGGCTTGTCTGCGTAAGCCCCCAGCCGGTGTTTTGATCATAAGTTATTTGATAGCTAGGTATTTTTTGCTGCATAAGCGAGGAATCTTTTATCGCGAGTAAGCTATTAACCAAGGGGGTAAATTGCTTGGTTGTCGCAAAGCTATCGCCAATGAAAATGAGTTCACTGATTGCCATATCTTCATATTTCGTGCCAGCCAAAGCAGAAGAAAATACCAGCTTTACTTGATCAACTATTTTTGGTGTTGTTGGTAAAAATAGTTTGTACTGGAGGTTGCTAGTTTGATCTGTGTGTGTGCAACCTTCACCCTGATCTTTTTCGACCAGCGATTGGGTAATGTAGCGAAATTTAGATTGGTTAGATTCATCACCTAAAGTTAGGGATACTTGTTCGGGGACTGCATTGGCTGCAAATAATGATGCTGATTTGGTAAAACCTGGTAGCAAGGCAATCGCGCGAATTGAAACTGGTTGTTTAAACTTTATGTTTAAATAATGTTCACCTGTAATCCCATCTACACCTTCAACCCATGCGGTTTTAGCGTCTTTATCAAATAGTTTGTGCAAACTATAGCGCAGTGGTTCATTGGCTGGGCCTGACAATTGCGATGATGCCGAGATAGATGCTGATTGCCCATCGATAGTTAAACTAGCTGATATTTCATCTGCTACAGCATAGGTCGTTGAGAGAATAAATAGTAAAAATACTTTTTGGATGTTCATGCTTTCAAATGTGTCTATAAAAGGTTGTGTGATTAAGCGAGCGTATTGGGCAGAAGCTTAGTCAGTGTTAAATTAAAGGGAAAATAACAATGGCTTATTAATCGTATTTTCTTGAAATTCTAATACTTCATCTATGGCTACGGCTAAATCGTAATAACCGATGGGGGCGCCGAGTTCAATTAGGCGTTGGGTGGTTTCCAGGGTTTTAGCGGCACTGCGATAAGTGCCTAGGCCAAGGCGGTAACTTGCTCTTTATCGTGATAACGCTGCTTTTCTAGTTTACGCGCTTGTAAAAAAAGCGCATCTGCCTCGTCAGTGACAGGGGGCAAGCTGTCTTTTTCTAACTTACATTCAAATTCAAAAGCCGAAGCAGGCAAGGCCAGACTTAGTCCTAACAATATGATGGTCAATGGAATAAGTGCCTTGCTGCCCATGTCTTAGATTACTCCTCAGCTGTATCTGAGTCTGATTTATCCGAAATAGAAGTCGGTTTAACTCTTGGGTCGGGCAAGCTGCCATAGTCATGCACCGGATGCGGGGGTAAAGGATAGCGGGTGGTGATATCGGAAATGCGAAGTTCAGGATTGGCTCGGATCTTGGTTGATAAATCTTGGTAAATGAGTGCTTGTGCTTCATCAATTTCATATTGATAGTAGCCGAGAGAGAAAACTGCATCGAGCATAACGGCGGCCTTCGCCATACCATTACCAACAGCCAGTTGATAATAATGCATTGACTCAGGGTAGCGATCTTCTCCCACGCTTAACCAATCGGCATATTCAAAATAAGCCTCGGTAGATTGTTGTTGAGCGGCGCATTTAAAGTAAGCCGCGGCCTTATCATTTTGCTGTTGCTCGCGCGGCAAGTTATAACCGTAATGATTACCTAGTCGAATTAGGGCGTTAGGCTCACCGAGTTTGGCGGCTTTATGCAGGTAAAGCCAAGCGCCTTCAATGTCGTATTTAACGCCATAGCCACGTTCAAGTATCACGGCTAAATCGTAATAACCGATGGGCGCACCCAGTTCAATTAAACGCTGAGTAGTTTCAAGGGTTTTAGCGGCGCTGCGATAAGTGCCTAGGCCAAGGCGGTAGCGACGGGCTAGATTATGCAGGGCCTTCCAATGGTCTAACTTAGCGGCTTGTTCATACAAGGCGGTGACTTGCTCTTTGTCGTGATATCGCTGCTTTTCCAGTTTGCGCGCTTGTAAAAAAAGCGCATCTGCCTCGGCGCTGACAGGGGGCAAGCTGTCTTTTTCTAATTTACATTCAAATTCAAAAGCCATGGTAGGCGCTGTAATTAGGAATGATAGAAGGGCAAGGGCAAATAGAATGCGCTGGTATAAGGTTCGTCCCATATGTAAGGGGGAGTACATTTATACGACATTCCTTTTTGTCTGTGCTGCGTATTATCCACTGCGCCTTTTATCGGTTGGCTTATGTGATCGCCTAAGATCGAACAATGGTGCAAAGCTTGCGTGAAAGTGATTCATAAATAGATTCAACAGATTAGCTGGCACAGTACGCAATAAAGATATAACTATCAATAAAAATAAGTTGGTATTTTATGTTTTTGTGATATTGACAGCAGCCAGTATTTGGCTAACCAGAACAAGGTGATGGTGAAAGCTAGGATGGATAAGTATATAAGGTGCTTTAATAATGGCTTCATATTGCTTTACCTATGGTCCAAGGTACAAAGGTTTGAGTTGGCTAACGGCAACCTAGAAAGGTAATTAGCATGGGCGATATGATTCAAGCTGTGGCCTTAATATAAATTGGTCTCATCGTAAAAACGGTTGGGTTTTACTTTGGTTAAGAACTCCGCAACTTCTTGATCTAGTTGCGCTATGGTTTCAGTTGGAAGTTCTCCGTAAAAATCAATATAGCCGTAACCAGAAGGGTCGAGCTTCTTTGCTAGCATTGTGTATTTATAGATCTGCTCCCAATCTGACGGTGTCTTCTTCTCTTTGTCTTCATGCGTAGTAAATAAAAAAAATGCGCCTTCCGCGTAGCCCAGCATCAAAGCTTGCTCAAGATAGGGTTTAACCTTGTCCATACCGAGACTTTCGTGAAAATTATAAAAAGTAATCATCGCGGGCGCATAACCTCGCTTTGCGGCAGTGGTTAAATAACCTAGTGCTTGCTCTCTAATCGCAGGGTCTTTGATATCTTGGTGTCGGGACAGCTCGTTGTATAACGCGATGGCCGCTCTGTTTGCTCCCATCTCAAGGGCCAGTTCATATTGTGCAACGCGGGTGCGGTGAGCTAGGTAGGGCACGTATTTACGCCAAGTGTCTTTGTGTTTTGCGAGCATGAACATGGCTTTACCGTCGCCGTTGGCAGCAAGCTGTTGCCATTTTTCAATGGCTTTATCAAACCATTTGTCGTCGCAGGGGAGCATGTAAAAGCCACAATAGGTGCTAGCGCTGTCAACCAATTCAATCATTGCCCAAGGGTTACCTAGCTTTGCAGACTCTTCCATCCATCGTCCAAGCGTGAATATCCTTTCTCCACCCATGCGCATTTGTGTTTTTGCTAACCAAAACATAGCCTCTGGATTGCCTTTCTCTGCTTCTGCTAAAAATAACGGCTCAGCTTCCCACCATTCTCCCTGTTGTGTCCAAGCTAGCCCTTTTTGCACCGATGCAAAGGCAGCTTGACCAA
>NZ_JAUOPX010000084.1:0-4918 GCF_030547455.1 Motilimonas sp. 1_MG-2023
TGTTGAGTGTGCGCATTTAATTTTGTCAGTGGGGAGCGGTTGCTCAGCTTAGTCAGCCATAGGCGGATAAATGTTTATTATCCGATTTTGAAATAGCTCGGTT
This sequence comes from Motilimonas sp. 1_MG-2023, assembly GCF_030547455.1. Taxonomy (NCBI): domain Bacteria; kingdom Pseudomonadati; phylum Pseudomonadota; class Gammaproteobacteria; order Alteromonadales; genus Motilimonas; species Motilimonas sp. 1_MG-2023. The sequence continues at coordinate 104 of NZ_JAUOPX010000084.1, forward strand.
TACTTTTCCCTGGTGTTTCACCGTGATATTCATGTTGAGTGTGCGCATTTAATTTTGTCAGTGGGGAGCGGTTGCTCAGCTTAGTCAGCCATAGGCGGATAAATGTTTAGTATCCGATTTTGAAATCGCTCGGTTTACTTTTCCCTCGTGTTTCACCGTGATATATTGTGCGCATTTAATTTTGTCTATTTTACGGTTAAGCAATGAGGCTTACCGTAAATGGTTATATTCAGTTTATTTGGAACCTAATTCATGAGCCAATCCACAGCTGAGATCCGTAACGCGTTTCTTGGATACTTTGAAAGTAAGGGACACCAAAGTGTCGCTAGTAGTCCACTTGTTCCTGGTAATGATCCCACGTTGCTGTTCACCAACGCTGGTATGGTTCAATTTAAAGACGTGTTTTTGGGCATGGATCAGCGCCCATATACTCGTGCTACATCAAGCCAGCGCTGTGTTCGTGCTGGTGGTAAGCATAACGATTTAGAAAATGTCGGTTATACCGCACGTCACCATACTTTTTTTGAAATGCTAGGTAACTTTAGCTTCGGTGATTATTTCAAACGTGAGGCGATTAGCTTTGCTTGGGAGTTTTTAACTGAAGTTGTTAAATTGCCAAAAGAAAAACTCTGGGTCACGGTTTTCGAAGAAGATGATGAAGCTGCGGACATTTGGCTAAAAGAAATGGGTGTACCAGCTGATCGCTTATCTCGCATTGGTGCCAAAGATAACTTCTGGTCAATGGGTGATACTGGACCTTGCGGGCCATGTACTGAAATTTTTTATGATCATGGTGAACATATTTGGGGTGGTCCTCCAGGAACACCTGAAGAAGACGGTGATCGCTACATCGAAATATGGAACCTAGTATTCATGCAATTTAACCGTCATGCCGATGGCACGATGGAGCCTTTACCTAAGCCTTCGGTGGACACCGGTATGGGGCTTGAGCGTATTGCAGCTATTTTGCAAGGTGTGCATTCAAACTACGAAATCGACATTTTTCAAGCGCTGATCAAAAAAACGGCTGAAATTACTGGTGCAAAAGATTTAGAAGATAAATCGTTGCGGGTGGTGGCTGACCATATACGCTCTTGTAGCTTTTTGATTGCTGATGGCGTAATGCCTTCAAATGAAGGTCGCGGTTATGTACTGCGCCGTATTATCCGTCGTGCGGTGCGTCATGGACATAAGTTAGGTGCTACCGACACCTTCTTTTATAAGCTGGTTGCTGAGCTTGTTAAGCAAATGGGTGAGGCGTATCCAGAGTTAACTAAACAACAAGCCATAGTTGAAAAAATGCTTAGACTCGAAGAAGAGCAATTTGCAAAAACGCTCGATCGTGGTTTGGCTATTCTTGATGATGCGTTGATGCAACTTAAGGGAACGACTATCCCAGGTGAATTGGTATTTAAACTGTATGATACCTATGGCTTCCCTGCCGATTTAACGGCTGATATCGCTCGTGAACGTGAGTTAGTAATTGACCAAGATGGCTTTGAAGCGGCAATGCAAGCTCAACGTGAGCGAGCACAAAAAGCGAATAGCTTTGGTACAGATTATAACGACGCTATTAAGGTTGAGCATCAAACTCGCTTTTTAGGTTACAACGTAACCGACAGTAAAGCGAAGATCGTTGAGATGTTTAAACAAGGTGAGTCGGTAGCTAGCCTAACTCAAGGCGAAGAAGGGATTGTTATCTTAGGTGAAACACCTTTCTATGCTGAGTCAGGTGGCCAAGTGGGTGATACCGGTGAGATTCAATTTCCAGGTGGCGCTTTTGTCGTGACGGATACACAAAAGTCCGGTAATGCATTTTTACATCACGGTTATATGTGTGGCGCTAAATTATCCGTTGGTGAAGAGATCATTGCGGTAGTTGATGAGCAAAAACGCAAAGCCATTGCCTTAAACCACTCGGTGACTCACTTACTGCATTCGGCATTACGTCATACTTTAGGCGATCACATCGGTCAAAAAGGCTCATTAGTGGATAGCGAGAAATTACGTTTCGACTTTTCTCATTTTGAACCGATGACCATGGAATCGATTCGTCAGGTTGAGTTTCTGGTGAATAAAGCCATTCGCGACAACTTCGAAGTGATCACTAAGGTGATGAACATTGAAGAAGCAAAAGCGTCGGGTGCTATGGCGCTATTCGGCGAAAAATACGATGAAATGGTTCGCGTGGTACAAATGGGCGACTTTTCTACCGAGCTTTGTGGTGGTACTCATGCCAAGCGCACAGGTGATATAGGTTTTTTCAAAATTATCTCTGAAGGCGGTATTGCTGCGGGTATTCGTCGTATCGAGGCGGTTTCAGGCCCAGCCGCTATCGACTTCATTCATAACTTAGGTGAGCAAATCCAGCAAACTCTTGATCTAGTAAAGGGTGATCAATTCACCATTGGCGCTAAAGTACGTCAAGTTATTGATCGCTCAAAAGCCCTAGAAAAAGAGCTTGAGCAGTTAAAAGCCAAAATGGCGAGTCAAGCGGGTGCTGATTTAATTGGTCAGGCGATAGAAATGGGTGGCACCAGAGTGGTGGTGGCACACTTAGATGGTATCGAGCCTAAAGCGCTGCGTTCATCGGTTGATGAGCTGAAAAACAAATTGCAATCTGGCATCGTGTTTTTAGCGACTGTAAGCGAAGGCAAGGTAAGTTTGATCGCTGGTGTTACCAAAGATTTAACCGCTAAAGTAAAAGCGGGAGAATTAGTAAATATGGTCGCTATGCAAGTAGGCGGGAAGGGCGGTGGTCGTCCTGATATGGCCCAAGCAGGTGGTACTGACGCGGCAGCATTGCCTGACGCATTGAAATCTGTTCAACCTTGGTTAGAACAACGTCTGTAAAAGGAATACGCACGTGGGTGTAATAGTTCAAAAATACGGTGGTACCTCAGTAGGTACTCTTGAGCGAATCGAAGCAGTCGCCGAGAGGGTAAAGCGGACCAAAGAGCAGGGCCATGATGTTGTTGTGGTAGTGTCTGCTATGTCTGGTGAAACTAATCGCTTGATTGGTATGGCAAAAGAACTAGACTTAGATGCCAGCCGCCGTGAAATGGATGTATTGGTGTCAACGGGTGAGCAAGTCACTATCGCACTACTGACTATCGCTTTGCATAAAGTAGGTGTTGATGCGGTGTCGATGACTGGCGATCAGATGCGGATGAAAACTGACTCAAGCCATAGTAAAGCGCGCATTTTAGATGTTGAAACTGATAACCTAAAACAGCACATCGCTGAGGGTAAGGTTGTTGTCGTTGCGGGTTTCCAAGGTCGTGATGAGTTAAACAACATCACTACTTTAGGTCGTGGTGGTTCAGATACCTCCGCTGTAGCGGTGGCAGCTGCATTAAAAGCTGACGAATGCCAAATCTACACCGATGTTGATGGTGTTTACACTACTGACCCACGTATGGTGCCTCAGGCGCGTCGCTTAGATACTATTACGTTTGAAGAAATGCTTGAAATGGCGAGTTTAGGGGCCAAAGTTCTGCAAATTCGCTCGGTTGAATTCGCCGGAAAATACAGTGTACCCCTACGCGTACTATCAAGTTTTAAAGAAGGCTCTGGCACCTTAATTAGTTATGAGGAAGTAAACATGGAATCTCCTGTTGTATCAGGTATTGCGTTTAATCGTGACGAAGCGCGTTTAACTATTTGCGGTGTGCCAGACGAACCTTCAATGGCCGCTCGCGTATTATCACCGATTGGTGATGCCGGCATTGATATCGATATGATAGTGCAAAACACGTTAGGTGATGGTAAAGCGGATTTCACCTTCACTGTACACCGTGATGACTACCGTCGTGCGACTGAACTTTTAACCGCTGTCGCAAAAGAAGTTGGCGCAAAAGGTGTACAAGGTGATGAACATATCGCCAAGGTGTCTATAGTTGGTGTAGGGATGTGGAATCATCCTGGCGTGGCTAAAACCATGTTTGAAGTATTGGGACATGAAAATATTAACATGCACCAGATTTCAACATCAGAAATCAAGGTGTCAGTATTAATTGATGAGAAGTACTTAGAGCTTGCGGTACGCTCGCTACACACTGCATTTGGCCTGGACGCTGAGCCAGAAGAAGGCAAATAGGCGAAAACCCTTATGCTTTAGAGGATATTGGGTATTACCTTTTTGATTAATATATGGATAATGGGATCCAATAAAGCAGAATAATGGAAACAAGGAGCTGTAAATGCTAATTTTGACTCGTCGTGTAGGTGAAACTCTGATGATCGGTGACGAAGTGACAGTGACTGTTCTAGGAGTTAAAGGAAACCAAGTGCGCATCGGTGTGAATGCACCAAAAGAAGTCTCTGTTCATCGTGAAGAGATTTATATGCGCATTCAGGCGGAGAAAGGCCCTGACCAGTTTTAATGCTAACAAATTGTAAAAAAGGAGCTTAGGCTCCTTTTTTTGTACCTGAAAAACGACATCGATAAGTTAATCTAACCAAGCTAGCGAGATGACTCGTTTGCTGAGCGCTCTTTTGGTCGTTAGGTGTATATCGCAATATAGCAGAGGACTCCGTTATTCAATTTCTGAATGGCACCTTGTGATAAGAGGCTTTGCAAAAGAGGAATGCGACCTTTTTATGTGATTTACCTCACTTTTATCTCGTTAAAACCTCATAACTTCGACAGTCTGTTTAAGAACTGTTCGAACAGAGCCTTTTTCTGAAAAACTGTTTGACATATTTTCGGCTGCGGGTAATATGTGCGCCACCAGAACGGTGAGGTGGCCGAGTGGCCGAAGGCGCTCCCCTGCTAAGGGAGTATGGGGTTTGTAGCCCCATCGAGGGTTCAAA
>NZ_JAUOPX010000085.1:0-4607 GCF_030547455.1 Motilimonas sp. 1_MG-2023
ATCAACCACATCCAACGCGATTCATTATCCCGTTGGTGTGACGTTTCATCGGCAAAAATCACATCGGCTTGGCGCACGTGCGCTTTAATGGCCTGATGCAACGGCGTCAACATGCTACTAATACGTCCCTGAGCTTCAGAAATGGCCCCCGTCGAAAACCGGAGCCCATAGATCTCTTGCAATAGCGACTGGATATTGCCAATGCTCTGATGATATTGTCCAGAAAAAAGGGCAATCTGGCTCATTTAATTCGGGCCCATTTGACCACTGGGCGCCGTATCAGGCAGTGTTGTTTTCACTTTTTCCCCACAATTTGTACAGGCACCAGCGAAAAGCTGATATTCCGTGATGGTGTAATGCCTTGGTGGGATTTCAAAGACTTGATGTCGATAGTATGGCTGTGGATGAGGGATGACTAAGCCAGCGCAACATGGACAGCAAACATCAGGCACGACTATACTTGTGTGTCATCCTCACGCAATGTTTCTAAGGTGCGTTTACTGCCCGCATGGCCGAGTTGCACACCGCGCATTTTTGTCTGTTTATTTGAGTTAGGCTTATTGCGAGAAGACTTGTCTTTACGTTTTTTATCGGGCCCATCAGATGATGGGGGTTTTGAGGAGTTACTGGATGAGCCAGCCAATCGCCCTTCTAAATCAGCCATGTGCGCCCAAGCTGCTCCTGGTGAATAGTTACCAAACGACCAATTAAAGAATATTTCATACATTGAGCACTCAAGACACCGGAGCATGAATGGCTTTATGCTGAATTTAATAGCCGGATTGGTGGCCTATTGTTTGAAAGACAACAAGCCACACCTTAATCTAGCTGATGTTGAACTAAATTCATTAGTAGTAGTTGCTTAAGCAGATCTCAGGTTATATTAGCTTATTTTAATCGTGCCTTTATATCGCTTAATTAGGATGCCAGTGAATGGGATGGCGTTTGGCTTGGTTCACTTTTGGTATTGTATCCGGTTGGTGCGCGGAATAATATTTCATAAATACTGGCTTCATCATAGTCTGAGCAAGCGATATCCAATGGTTCAATGATTTTCAGTAAATCGTGCCAGTGAAGAAACTCCTCGTCAGCTTTCATAATCGAAGGGTGTTCTGTTGGATGTGAGTCTTCACCCACTAACAGCTCTTCATATAGCTTTTCTCCAGGGCGAAGTCCGATTATTTTGATTTCAATATCACCAAACGGGTCATCTTCTGTTCTTAACGTTAGCCCACTAAGCTTAATCATCCGTGTAGCTAAGTCAATAATGCGAACCGGCATGCCCATGTTTAACACAAATACTTCTCCCCCCTTGGCCATCGCACCAGCTTGTATCACTAATTGTGCCGCTTCAGGAATGGTCATAAAGTAACGTATAATATCTGGGTGGGTAACAGTAACCGGTCCGCCTTGTTTAATTTGCTCCCTAAATAAAGGTACCACGGAACCTGACGATCCTAGTACATTACCAAACCTGACCATGCAAAAAAAAGTGCTAGGGCTACGCGGCGCCATCGCTTGAAGAACCAACTCTGCCATACGTTTCGAGGCGCCCATTACATTAGTGGGCCTCACTGCTTTGTCAGTTGAGATGAGCACAAAATTTTTAACCCCTGCGCTGACTGCTGCTTCGGCACAACGCCAAGTTCCAAATACATTGTTTCTGACGCCCTCTACCACGTTATCTTCTACCAGAGGAACATGTTTATAGGCCGCAGCATGATAGACCGTGTCGATATGATATTTTTGCATGACTATCATTAATCTTTTTTGCCGTTGGACTGAACCTAAGACTGCGTGTAGTTTTGTATCTAGCCCATTAACAGATATGTATTTCGAAATCTCTTGCTCTATTTTGTAAAGGCTAAATTCGTTGAGCTCAAATAATATAAGTTTAGATGGGCGCTGGGTAATAATTTGACGGCACAACTCTGATCCAATGGATCCCCCTGCGCCTGTGACCATTACATTCTTCTTACTAATGCAGCGACCAAGTAGGTCATCACTTGGTGGTACGGGAGTTCTACCCAGCAAGTCCTCTATTTCTATACTTTGAATATCATTAATATTGGCTTTGCCGTTGGTGATATCTTCTACACTAGGCATAGATAAAACTTCGGCGGAACATGATTCAAGAGTTTGTATGAGTTTGGCTCTTTCAGCGCGAGGGGTTTTCCCCAAAGCTAGTAACACTTTGACAGCGCAGTGTGTGGCGATTAAGTTTTCTAACTGGCTGTAAGGAAACACCCTTAAACCGTGTATTGTAATACCGTGTTTTTTTACATCGTCATCTATAAATGCAGCTGGTCGGTAGTCTGTGCCGCGAAACAAGGCGTGAGCAAGTTGGTAGCCGGCATTGCCTGCACCGTAAATGATTATGGCAGGCTTGTAGCGTTGCAAGCGCTGGTGAACAAGGCTTCTCAAAATTAGCCTTGGACTGCCAAGGATGATCAGTGCCACAAGTGCATAAATGACTGGCACTGAGCGCGGTATAAAGCTATGAAAGTAATAACTGCTGGCGGCAAGGACGATTGCCGATGTTGTAATTCCAGCTACCAGTGTGGTGATAGCATTGATGGTCATATAGCGCAAAATTGCGCGGTATAGCCCGAGTCTAATGAAGCAAAAGATTGAGACAGTTACGGTTACAAGAGTGGATGCTAGCTCTGGTAAGCCTGGTGAAAAAGTGAGCTCTGCGGAATCTAAGCGTAGAAACAATGCAATTAGAATGGATGCAATGATCCCTAATGCATCATAAATAATAGTGGCTAAGCGTTTGAATTTTCTTGATATATTTAACTTGTGAAAAGGCATCGATAATTCCGCTTTTATTTCAGTGGGAGATTGTACCACACGTTATTAAAAGATGAGTAGTTGGAAAAAATACCGATTTCAGTATTTAAGCAAGCAGAGTATCACTAGTTAGAAATAAATGAACCCTAGTGGCAAGGTATCGCTACTAGGGGCACTGTAATAACGCAACATTAATAGGCCCGAGTGCTGGGTAAACGCATATGCCCGTATAGTATATTTTACTCCTATAGACACATAGCAGGTGTCTCTAAACGCTTGTGCCTGCTGTATTTTGTAAACAATAGCTTAGATAAAAGGAGAAGTTAATAGCGTTGTCTATTTTGCTATTTTTTTGTAAAAAATTGTAAATAAACGTTGTTAGGCTTTTTTGTATTGACTAACATGGGCCTAGGCCACAAAACTATAAAAATTGGTTGGGTAGATTCATCACGTCCAATTTCACCTAATTTACTGCTTCTTTATGACTGTCATGTTGACTCTGAGCATAAAACTTATCTTAGTTTTTCTATTTACCTTACTGGCCATACAATTCTTTAAACCGATTGCAGAACGTGTTGGGTTAGTGGATAGCCCTAGCATTTCGCCGTCAATCTTCAAGTAATCCGCTGCAGCAAGCCTCGCCAGTAAGCGATGCTATGGGCGTAGTTGACAAATTTGCCATTGCAAGCCCGGTAGGTCGTATAGTGATTAACTTAGATCAAGTGATTGAAGGCAATAAACAACAAAACATCTTGCTAGAAAACGGTGACAAAATACATGCGCCGCCATTGCGTAATATTGTTACCGCGATGGGACACATACAAATGCCAACATCGTTGATTTTTGACAGCAATATGTCCGTTCAAGATTACATCAACGCCACCGGTGATCCGAAAAAACAAGCAGATACCGATCGTATCTATGTTATTCGCGCTAATGGCTCGGTGATGTTGCCCGATAGCAGTTAAGCGTGGTGAGGATAAGTTAATGCCGAGTGACACCATAGTCGTACCTATGGATACAGATTATGTCGACGGTTTGAGCTTGCTCACATCTTCCAAGCAAATTTTGTACCAAGTTGGCGTTGCTTGGGCTGCTATTAAGTAAGCTTAATTCATTCATTAGGGGAGTTGCAGATTACTTTGGCAGCTACCCCAGCATATAAATTTAAGAATATGACTCAAGACATAAAATTCAACCAAATTTCAACAAACTCGGATTACTCTAACCATAAAGTAGTGGATGAAATTGACTTAAAAGAGTTATTTTCAATCATATGGAATGGAAAGTATTGGGTGATTTTTTTCACTCTTCTTTTTACCGTTGCGGCCGTTGCTTTTGCTATTACACAACCTAACTACTATAAATCTCAAGTATTGTTGTCACCAAGCTCTAGTAGTGGTGGCACTGGTGGTTTAGGACAGCTTGGCGGGCTTGCAGCACTGGCGGGAGTGAATATAGGTGGTGCAAAAGGAGATAAAACTCAGCTCGCCATTGCCGTTTTAAAATCGCGTGAATTCCGAACAACCTTTATAGACAAGTACTGACGGATCCCCTCATAATTTAAGCATCGCTGTTTGATGGATCACCCGTATGTATTCGTAGATTGCCCACTCTATATCCGCGCGACTTCTTCGGTGGTCCCGCCGCCTTAGCACCTCTTTTGCAAGCCGTGTTATCGACAAAACGTGACGTGTTTTAATGGTGTTAGCTTGAAACTGATATTGCCAATTTTGTTGCCTAGCAATCAGTCCAATACACCAAAGCACAACCTCAGCTAACAGGCTGATGAGTAGCAAAATATCCAATCGTTT
>NZ_JAUOPX010000086.1:0-3448 GCF_030547455.1 Motilimonas sp. 1_MG-2023
GCCAATGGTGATCTGTCACCAGTGGAGTTTGAAAATTCTCAACTAAAGGTGTCCAGTTTTGGTTGACCAGAACAGCTGTTATAAGCTAGTTCAAAGTTTAGCAATAGGAAATGAAATGGGTGATTACTCAGATTTTTGTGAAATGTACGGCGGTAGTGCAGGCGATCCTGATTTTATGGAGAACTGGCTAGATGAACATGCTTCCTCTTTAGAAGAAGATGAAGAATGGTATCAGGAAAATGAAGACAAAAGCCATTATGATATTTTATTGAAGCATTTAAGTAGTATTGATACTTTATTGGAAGTTGAAGTACCAACAAACGCAAAGTTCAGTTTACTTGTCATGTTACATGGTTATGTAGTTTCTGCTATTGAAGGGTACTTAGCGGGTGTTTTTATACACTTGGTAACCAACTCTGATGATTTGACGCGTAAGTTAGTTGAGTCTGATCCTGAATTTTCAAAGCAAAAATTCACATTAAAAGAAATTTATGAAAAGCAGTCTGCTTTAAAAATTACTGTTTCAAAATATTTGAAAGGCTTGATCTTTCACGATTTGAAGAAAATAAAACCAATGTATAAAAGTGTTCTTGGGCATGACTTTCAAGATATATCATGGTTATTTGAAGCGGTAACGATTCGCCATGACTGTGTTCATAGAGCGGGTTATGATAAAGATGGAAATCAAGTTTCATTGTCAAATGAGACAATAGTTGACCTGCTTTCAGAAGTGACTGACTTATCGAGTGACGTAGAAGAAACAATAAAACGAATTGTCGAGGCAGCGTAGATCAATAGCTTATAACAAGCTAATAAACGTGGACGCATAACGGTTGTCATTGTTTTTGCAAAAGAAAAACACGGCAAAAACAAAGCCAACCTACGCGCCAGTTATTAGGGCGTTAGTTTTCTCAATCAAGCATCCGTATCATCAAATATATAGAGAATTAAATGAATTCAGTTACAGTAGAACACTTCAAAAGAGCAATTGATGATATTGGAGCTCATGGTGACAATGATATGTTACCATTTGATCTTGATACAATTTTCTTGTCAGAAACAAAAGACAAATTGGCAAAAATGGCATTTGATTTTTTTGAACGATTGGAAAAAGATGGGAAAAAATGCTAGAAATACTCTTAATGCAATCCAAATATTTACAGAAAGGTTGCTCTCACCAACAGGGGCAAGTGGTTTTAGAATATCGACAAAGATACACCCTTTCTGGAATTTCTATCTAAATGGCATCGCTATAGCTATAGCAGAAAAAAACGAACAAAACAGAAACCCTAATGCACACTCATATCGTTTTATAGATACCGGTCCTGGTTTGTTTGACAGAGATAGATCATGGAGAGCTTATAAAGAAGCTACTATCAAAGATCCAGCCCTAAAGAGTAAAGATGCTGTAGTTATACAAACTGATATTTCTAGTTTCTATGAACATATCTACCATCATAGAATTGAGAATTGTATCAACGATTTGTTTGGGGACAACTCAACCGTTTCCACGCAAGTAGATCGACTTCTTAGCCAAATTTCATCAGGTAGATCATTTGGCTTCCCTGTAGGTGGTCAATGTTCAAGAGTGCTCGCTGAGCTATTAATGACTTCTATTGATCAATTGCTTACGTTATCTGGTATTACATGGCATAGATATGTAGACGATTTTACACTAATAGCCGATAGTCAAGCTGAAGCCTACAAAGCCATATCAATCCTTTCAAACGCATTGGCAGATTATGGCCTTTCGCTGAATAGATCTAAAACCACAATACTCAAGGGCCAACACTATCAAAACTTTGTTCATTCACAGCTATTTACTGAAGACGACAATGCAAGTAAGTTAAAGAAGATTGATTTACACTTCGATCCATACTCTGACAACCCTCACTCTGATTACGATGAGCTTGCGGATACAGTTGAGCAGCTCAATGTACAATCATTACTCGACTTAGAGATACATAAAAGTCAGCCAGATACCTTTTTAATAAATCAAATAAGTAGAACATTAAAGTTACATGATCCAGCTTTAGCTCTTCAATTATGCAAAACATTGCTTTCTCCAGATAACCTTCATTCCTTTAGGGGGTCTTGGTCAACAATAATTAAAGGTGCTATTTCACTGAGAGCAGACGAGAAATACTCAGGAATATATGTATCACTTGATCTGCTATTAGATAACATTATCACTCATTCAGAGCACTTATTATTACCTGAAGCTAATTGTTTGCACTATTTGCGTGCAATAAGGATTTCAAGAACAGATAAACGTGCTGCATATGTTTATAAAAAACTACAAGATAGCTCCTCTGAAACCATTAAGAGGGCATGTTTAGAGTGCATCAGAAACTGGAAAGATAGGCCTTCGTTTATTCATGCTAGAAATAAATGGTCAAACTTTAGTCCTGAAGTTCAAAGAATGTTATGGCTTGCTTCATTTGAATTCGGTGATGAAGGAAAGCACTTTAGGCTACAAGTAAAGAATGCAATTCATAACATGTGGTCATTAGGTATTGAACTGAAAGATAAACCGTCATTCAGCGGTGCATATGTATCATGGGTTGATGACGCGGTGAAAAAATGAGATTTTCTAGATTACCAGTTAAAGACCCAAGAACTGTAGCTAGAGATATTCCGGGTATATGCGATTTGTTGTTCCCTCAGTTATTACCAGCAATAGTTTCACATCTGAATAGAAGTGCTCAACCCATTGCAGGCTGTACTTATGTAAAGGAAAACCTGATTGCTAAGATGTCTACTAATGCAGCAATGCTATTTGAAGTTGCTTACGTCCGAGCAGAGCAAATCCTTGACAACAAGAATGAAGACTGGGATGAATGCTTAAGCCTAGCTCTAGATAGGCAGTCAAAGTATTTTGATGCAGACTTGCCTGAAAAATTAACAGAACTTGATCTATCTATAGCTAAACAAACAGCGAATAATTTAGTTAAATCAATCAGATTTTTTGAGACTGAAAGTCAGGGCCCTAGATCAATTCAATCACCTGAGATACCCGGATTCCAATGGATAGGACAAGGGTACGGCGATTTTTCAATTGGCACTACATTAATAGAGGTTAAATGTAGTAGTAGGAATTTCTCATCATCTGATTACAGACAAATATTAATATACTGGCTACTAAGCTTTTCATCCTCAATAGAAAGCGATACGCAAGAATGGAAGTCAGCGATTTTACTGAACCCCAGATTGAATAAGTACATAGAGATCAATTTCAATGAGCTTATAAAAGTTGCAGGTGCAGGAAGATCTAAAATTGAGATACTAGAACTATTTTCTTCACTTGTTGGAGATTACGCTTATAAACTTGGAAATCAGCCTTAAACGTCAATATACGTTTAAAACGAAAACTAACATACAAGAATAGGTGTCGCGAAGCCGACACCCCATATTCAGGTGTTGGACAAGCCCGGAGCCTCGATAAGCT
>NZ_JAUOPX010000087.1:0-3290 GCF_030547455.1 Motilimonas sp. 1_MG-2023
AGAAGCGGGGCTTAAATGCGCTCAAAATGATTGAAACGATAGTCACCGCAGTGATGAAAAAGGGTGAATACCCAGATTTGTTTGGGTTGATATCGGATTAGTCAAGCTGGGGTTGGTGAAAGGTTACCATATCATTTCCTTAATCTATTGACGTTATTGTCTCAAAGTTAAGTGTCCGATGGGATTAGACAAGAACAAACCATTTGTCACGATAACGCAATCATGCTAATGGGGTTTTAGTCAATGGATTATACGTTTTAGAGCATAACTTAGATCAATAGCGATGCAGTCCATGACTGAAGCCCCAAGATTTTATTAATGTTGAGACACAGCGGGGGCATTTGTCTAAGGCGGTTTTAACGGTTAATATCTCTTCTGCCAATATCTCTGATAGTTCGATATTTTGGTGACTGCGTTGACGTTGGCGCGGAGATAGCAACTTAAGCTGTTGTAAAAAGGAATAAATTGTAGTTTATTCATGAGTGCCACTTTATTAATTGTTCATAAGCAAAGTATGGCAGAACTACAACAATATACTCAGACATAGCCAAAAATAAACATCAAACATCCAGATTGAATAAAAAAAGCAACTAAACCATGCAAAAAATGTTAGATCTCGCCCAGGCCATGCTGTCAAGGCGCTTCAAATGAAGTTCGGGGCAGAATTGGTAAAGTGAATCGTGTAAAATTTTAAGTTCGTGCATCTTTCTGTTTGGTTTTTTTGTGTTTTGGATAATTTATTAGATCATGCGGAAAGATGCGATTCTACTTAAATTGATGATTTTTATTGAAATTATCAGGGTGGCTCTGTACTAGATATTGGTTTAACCGAAAAATTTTAAAAAGAGGAAGGTATGGGAAGCTATCTTCGCTTCCAAATAATAGGATTGTAAGATTGTTTCAATATAAACTCTTGATTGAACATAATAAATGTCATTGTGTAAATTTTCTTAAGTTAAAGGAAAAAATATAGAGATGCTGATTGTTTATATTACTATTATTTCAATTGGGGTTGTACAATCTATTGTTTTAACTCTCGCGATGCTTGGTAAGAAAAATGAAGCGGACAGTACGCACAAGTGGCTAGTCGCTCTATGTTTATTACTTGTAATTAGCTTAACCGAAGGTGTTGTTGATATCGCTGGATTAGACCAGCAATTTTCCCATTTATCTCTTCTGATGTTACCTGTTACTGGGCTGTTTTTACCTTTATATTGTGCCTATATTTCTGACATGGTCGGCAGCAAGCTTAAAGGCGCTTTACTTTTACATTTTACCCCCTCATTATTTGTATTTTTAATGACATCACCCTTTTTTCTATTAGATAGTGATACAATCATAGAACTGTTTAATGGTGATATGCAGGACACGTATTTTGATACGTTGACATCGATTACATTATTTTTATTACTGATAGTAACTATTTTTCAAGGTGGTTATTATATTACTACCTGCTTTAAACTGTTATCCAGCTACAAAACTCTTATTGGCGAACATCTATCATTTAATGAAAAAATATCATTAACATGGTTAAAAGTAATGACAATAGGTCTTGCTATTATTTGGTTTATGTTAGTTATAATATTTTTAACAGGGGAATTATTTTCAGAGTATTTACTTATTACTTTGCATGTTATTGGCGCACTCCTCGTTATTAGCTTGAATATTGTTGGTTTACAACAGGTAAATATATTTAAAAAACTAAGAATTGATATGCATAAACTGACCGATGGAAGCTCATCGGATGTGGAAAAAGAAAAATACCAACGCTCGTCTCTTGATAAGGCATTAGCAGAAAAACTATGTCAATCGACCCTAAAATTTATGGAAACAGAAAAACCTTTCTTGGATAATGAACTATCATTATCTAGCCTAGCCGATTCACTAGACTTACCACCACACTACCTCTCTCAAGTAATCAATCAAATCACGAATAAAAACTTCTTTGAATTTATTAATGGTTATCGTGTGCAATTTTCGAAGGAACTTTTATTAAATTCAAATGACACTGTTTTAAAAATTGCTATGGATTCTGGATTTAACTCAAAAACCACTTTCTACAAAGCCTTCAAAAAAGACGCTTTAATGTCACCATCCGAATATAGGCGACTTAAAAAGTAAGTTAACCTGAGATCTGCTTAAGCAACTACTACTAATGAATTTAGCTCAACATCAGTTAGACTAAGGTGTGGCTTGTTGTCTTTCAAACAATAGGCCACCAATCCGGCTATTAAATTCAGCATAAAGCCATTCATGCTCCGGTGTCTTGAGTGCTCAATGTATGAAATATTCTTTAATTGGTCGTTTATTGTTTCAATGATGAAACGCTTTGACAGCATCACGCGATCCCATAATGCGATAGCCTTTGGTTTCATATTTTTACGAACTGTCGTGATGAGGGTGACGCCTTATTCTAATAAATCAGCTTCCAATGCTTTACTCAAGTACCCCTTATCACTATACAGTCTGTCGGTTAGTTCTTCGGTTAATTCACGGACTGGCTGGGTGTCATGAACATTACCTGTTGCCACTTTGGCCGCCACTATTTCACCTAGGTGGTTAACGATTAAATGAAGCTTAAAGCCATCCCATCGTTCCTTTACCTCGCTGAGCAATGCCATCGAAGGTTTTATGCCTTGGAATACGAATGTTATGGCAGACTTTTATCGTTGTAGAATCAATGAATTCAGCGCCTGTAGGCTTTCCTTGAAACGAAGTGAAATAGGCGCACATTGGCACGATAACTTTCGGCATCAGCGCTAAAAATCGAGTGTAACTGAGTAGATTAGGCAGGGTGAGATCTCACAATATACTTAAGGCTATTATGTTTATTTAATAAGCAAAATTAACTTTGAATTCTTGCTAAAAGCTTGCCAACTACGAAACACTTGAACAATATATGTGCACTTCGATTACACATTTATCTGCACCTTTAGTTGCTGTTTATTTTCTGTTCAAAGTGGAATCCCGCCCTGGTAGATTAGGGAACTCTTTTTTGTACATAAGTGAAACGCAACCGAGGTAATAATTCTTAAAATCACGGTAGTGAGACATATGAAAATTCACAACAATAGTCATGATTTCACTGGTCGACATTCGGTTATCACGTCGCTGCTTTTGGGTACCATCTTCAAGTAATTGTTGTTGCCACTGGGGGATAAACACGTTGCAAAAGTCATCGACATCGCAAAACAATTCGACTAATTTATTCATTGCCTGTTCCTTTTTGGTCTGCCTGTTCCTTTTTGGTCTGCCTGTTCCTTTTTGGTCTGCCTGTTCCTTTTTGGTCT
>NZ_JAUOPX010000088.1:0-3289 GCF_030547455.1 Motilimonas sp. 1_MG-2023
AGGCTCATATCATTTCCTTAATCTATTGACGTTATTGTCTCAAAATTAAGTGTCCGATGGGATTAGACCAGAACAAACCTAGCAAGCACCAACTCTGCCACTCTCATCCAGCAATCCTATTTTTGCAGAGCCATTTTTAACTGAGCTCGCTGCTGTGCACTTTACGGTGGTAAAAAAAATATCGACTGGCTAATCCTGTGACAACAACACAGGAGCTATAAAAATGAATAAACTTCCAGGAAATTCTAACCTGCATCAATATGCCTATTCGGCTTACCATGGCTGCCCAGTGCAAACTCAACATGGCGTTTTAGTTAAAGAATACTTAGATGCTATTTGGTCAACGCTTTGGCAATCTATCATTAAGCACCCTAGAACATTTGCTATTAGATTTGATCTTCACTTAAGGCACTCTAATGATGAGAATGTTGATGCAGTGTTTTCAGATGTTATTTCTAAGTTCTTTAGCGCTTTAAATAAAGAAATCAGTACAGACCTAGCTTTAAGGCATTGCCGTGGAGTTAGGGTGCATGAAACGGATTTAAGGTATATATGGACCAAAGAGCGCAGCACGGCACCACAGCCTCATTACCATGTGGTTATTTTTGTTAACAACGATACCTATAACGTTCTTGGTAGCCCATCACCAAATGGGGTGAGTGAAAATATGGCTACGCGGATTATCAGTGCTTGGGCTAGCGCGTTAAATTTGGAGGAGCGTGACACTAAGGGGTTGGTCCATTTTCCAGAGAACCCTACCTACAGGATTAATCATCATCAACCTGGCTTTGACGAAGCGTTTAAAGCGGTCTTTTACCGGGTTAGTTATTTCGCCAAGGCTGCGACTAAGGAATACGGTAATAGAACCAGATCCTTCGGGTGTAGTCGAAAATAGTCGTAAGGAGCTTTTTTTTAGATAATATAGGTTTGAAAAAAAATAAGTTAGAAGCAGGGGCCTTTGTTGCCCCTGCGCTTATTTTTATATTTCCAGCTCTGTGAAGTCTTTATCGACATCATCTTGCGTTATTCCTATATAGCGGAGCGTTACGCTTTCAGAGCTATGCCTTAGCATTTTCATCACTCGCGCTATATCTTTGGTGCTTTGATATAACATGTATCCCCTTGTTTTGCGCATTGAGTGTGTGCCTAAAGCCACTTTGACCTCTTCGCCAACCATGGCAAATGCTTTCGTGACAGCTCTTCGGCTGATCGGCCTAGGCTCTCTATCGAGTGATTGTTTGCTACGATAAGATTGAAATAGGAATATGTGAGAAGGATGCTCAGCCCTAATTCGAGCAATCGTTACTAACGCTTTTTGGTTTAGCTTTATATTTGCGAGCTTGCCTGTTTTAGTTTCATGGAGTTGCAATCTACCATCATTGATATCGGCAAACCTGATTGAAAGTAAATCAGAAATACGCAGCGCGAGATTTAAGCCAACATTCCATACATCAGACATTTGCTTGCTAAACCGGATTTCGAGTAGGTGGCTAATGAGCTTCACGGTATCTAAGTTTTTAACTGCATCTACTTCAGCCATGGGTAGGTTCCTTTTTTACTGTGACACACCGATACGGGAACTTGAAGGCGCTTTTGCGCACCTGTCCCTTGCTATGAAAGGGATGGCAGGTTCCCAAAATGCTAAATTGAGAACCTGCCTGCCCGTTACCACGAATTGACAGTGATATCGTCAAATACCCCCGATGAAAGATAAGCGAGAAAGTTGCTTTCCCAGGTTTTGTAAAAGTCCTGAACCATTGGGTGATTGATAGGCTGTCGAGTGAGGCCAACCATGTAAAAGATCCCTGCTTGGAAGTTGAAATCAATTTCGATATCTAGTTCAGGGTAGGGGTGGCCGAAATAAGCCAAGTCCGAGATGTAAAGCAAACGCCAATCATCTCTGGCATCTTCACGGCTGATTGATATTTCTACTGGGTGGTAGCCTGCTTTCGTTTGATAGTAAGAGCTATTACGAAAGTTAAAGATGATTTGGGTGTGATCAGGCTGGATCTCCTTTGTGCTGGTGGCTTGTTGTAATGAGGCATGAAGTTGAGCTGATACATCGAGCTTGTTCGGTGTTATGACAATGTTCATTATATAAGTCCTCTCTCTGCGAATGAGCACGCTTCCTTGCCTACGATCACATGGTCCAGCACTCTGACATCAATTAACGCTAGCGCGTCTACTAGACGCTTGGTGATGGCTCTATCCGAGGCAGAAGGTTCGATTTCACCTGAAGGGTGGTTGTGAGCAAGAATGACGGCTGCTGCATTTGCGTAGAGTGCCGTTTTGACGACTTCACGCGGATAAACATGCGCAGCGTCGATGGTGCCAAAGAAGAGTTCTTTGAACTCAATCAACTGGTTTTGGTTGTCTAGCAACATCACTGCAAACACTTCCCTTTCATGGCTAGCTAGCTTGAACATTAGAAAGTCTTTCGTTGCCTGTGGATTACAGAAAGCATCTTTGGCGACGAATTTCTCGGCAATGATGTTAGCTGCTGATTCTAATATCTGGCGCGCAGTATCAGGCCAGTGCTGGATCTGGACTTTGTTTGGTTTGGTGTGCATAGGTGAGCTCCTTAAGCTTGGTTTAGGTATATGCACATTGATGATATGGGTATGAAAATGTTTTAATTCGAAGTTGGCAAGACGGAAATTTTTTTCTGCTGTGACGCATTATCTGGACCAATGACAGGGATTCAGAAAATGAGACTAATCAAGATAAAAGAAGTCATGTACATGACAGGCTTAGCGCGAGCCACCATATACAAATTCATTGATTTGGATAAGTTCCCCAAGCAAGTATCGCTAGGCGGTCGCGCAGTGGCTTGGGTAGAAGCAGAGATTGAAGAGTGGGTGTTAGAGAAAGTTGAAGCGCGTGATGCTGAGGATCTGTAACTAACGAAGATAATCATCGCATAAGAAGAAAAGCATGCCCTTGAGATTCGGTCGGCACTGAATGAACGTAATAATGCATTTTGAGTTGGCTGGTGTCGGGTTAGGGTGGGTGATTTATACCTGAAGTAAGAAATTTTTCAGCTTACATGGAGCCTTGGGATATCGATGCCTCTATATCAGCTTCATGCTGCAGGTTTTTAGGTAGCTATTCACCAGCGAAGTATTGACGCTCATCCATTAGGTCGAATACATCAGGGTAAGGCTGTTTGCTGATCACCGCATCGACTATCTGGCTCAGTGTCGAGTAGCATGCCATTCCGCGTTTTTTGCATGTTTCAATGAACGAAAGGATACGTCCACGAAACTGTTCCCCTCGATGAGAGCGAACG
>NZ_JAUOPX010000089.1:0-2853 GCF_030547455.1 Motilimonas sp. 1_MG-2023
CTTAATAAAAAATGTTTATATAAATCAGGCAGGTTCGCACCAATGCGTTGTTCGAATATGGCCAAATATTGCTTATCGATAACCCCACAAAAGTTAAAAATGGTGAACTTAGAAAAATCGTACATTAGTTCTCTCCTACCTCTTCTAACTGACAATTACTATCTTTTTCAAAGTTGTAATTATCATTATCACTGAGCTGTTTGTAAATTGATTGGCCGCCAGAATGAGAGACTCCAGCATGGCCTTGGTTGTTTATTAACTTATATTTAAAGACGGTTACATTGCGCTAATAAACTGTCGCTAGCGAGATTACGGCTCGTCTTGTTCTTTAACTTGGTATTGCTCACGCATTTCTTTGTAATTCTCTAAAAAACGATTTCGACGCCATTCATAGTCTTTTTCATTTCGAATAACATCTTTAACCGATTCCAAGTATTCATCCACATTCAGCTCTTTTTCATAAGGAATTTTATCTAAAAATGCCTCAAAGCTATGGGCTAACAGGCAGTAGCGTTTATTAAGCCAGTAATAAATGCCGCCCGCCCCCTCGCCTTTGACCTTCATTAAAAAGATATTATTGGCATGACCGTCGGCGATAGGAATGTAGTCGGGGTCTAGCCCGTAATCCAAGGTATATTCGCTATATTGCTCATTAAGGGAGTTGCGATCCCGTAATCCATTGCTGGGTTTTCCTGTCTCACGAAACGATGCAGCATAAAAAATACCTAAATCAACATCACCCGTTTCATAAGGCTTATCACTAAAAGGATGTCCATCAGGACCGGTTAATGGGACATTACTTGGCCTTAACGATGCCGCGCCGAAACGCAGTAAGAAAGATTTGTAATCTACGGGCAACTTAGCCCCTATTCGTTGCTCAAAAGCCTCAAGGTATTCGGCAGTAATTGCATCGCAATAGTTAATAACTCTGAATGGTTTAACATTAATCATTAATCTTCCCCAATTTCTTCTAATTGATAATCACTATTTTTTTCAAAGTTGTAATTATCATTATCACTGAGCTGCTTGTAAATTGATTGGCCGCCAGAATGAGAGACTCCAGCATGGCCTTGGTTTTTTATTAACGGATATTTAAATAGCTTTCCTATTGCGCTAAAAAACACTCACTAGCGAGATTACGGCTCGCCTTGCTCTTTAACTTGGTATTGCTCACGCATTTCTTTGTACTGACTCTTCCATCGCTCTGCTCTTCGCTCAATCATTTTCTGATCCCCCTTAGCAAACTCTTTTAATTCAACCATGTATTCATCGAAAGTCTGCTCTTTTTCATAAGGAATTTTATCTAAAAATGCCTCAAAGCTATGGGCTAATAAGCAGTAGCGTTTATTAAGCCAGTAATAAATACCGCCCGCCCCCTCGCCTTTTACCTTCATTAAAAAGATATTATTGGCATGGCCGTCGGCGATAGGGATGTAGTCGGGGTCTAGCCCGTAATCTAAGGTATACTCGCTATATTGCTCATTAAGGGAGTTGCGATCCCGTAATCCATTGCTGGGTATTCCCGTTTCACGAAACGATGCAGCATAAAAAATACCTAAATCAACATCACCCGTTTCATAAGGCTTATCACTAAAAGGATGTCCATCAGGACCGGTTAATGGGACATTACTTGGCCTTAACGATGCCGCGCCGAAACGCAGTAAGAAAGATTTGTAATCTACGGGCAACTTAGCTCCTATTCGTTGCTCAAAAGCCTCAAGGTATTCGGCAGTAATTGCATCGCAATAGTTAATAACTCTGAATGGTTTAACATTAATCATTAATCTTCCCCAATTTCTTCTAATTGATAATCACTATTTTTTTCAAAGTTGCAATTATCACTGAGCTGTTTGTAAATTGATTGGCTGCAAGAATGAAATGCTCCTGCATGGCCTCGGTTTATTATTAACGGATATTTAAATAGCTTTCCTATTGCCCTAAAAAACACTCACTAGCCAGGGCGGGATTCCACTTTGAACAGAAAATAAGCAGCAACTAAAGGTGCAGATAAATGTGTAATCGAAGTGCACATATATTGTTCAAGTGTTTTGTAGTTGGCAAGCTTTCAGCAAGAATTAAAAGTTAATTTTGCTTATTAAATAAACATAATAGCCTTAAATATATTGTGAGATCTCACCCTGACTCACTAGCGAGATTACGGCTCGCCTTGCTCTTTAACTTGGTATTGCTCACGCATTTTTTTGTACTGCTTTAAAAAATTGTTTCTGCGCCATTCATAGTCGGCTTCGTCAGTAATAACATCTTTAATCGACTCCAAGTATTCATCCACATTCAGCTCTTTTTCATAAGGAATTTTATCTAAAAATGCCTCAAAGCTATGGGCTAACAGGCAGTAGCGCTTATTAAGCCAGTAATAAATACCGCCCGCCCCCTCGCCTTTTACCTTCATTAAAAAAATATTATTGGCATGACCGTCGGCGATAGGAATGTAGTCGGGGTCTAGCCCGTAATCCAAGGTATATTCGCTATATTGCTCATTAAGGGAGTTGCGATCCCGTAATCCATTGCTGGGTATTCCAGTTTCACGAAACGATGCAGCATAAAATACTCCTAGGCCTACACCGCCTGTTTCATAAGGCATGTCACTAAAGTTATTTCCGTCTGGATCGGTTAACGGGACAGTTGCGGGGCTTAGGTACGCAGCACCAAAGCGCAATAGAAAAGCCTTATAAGCATCTGGCAAGCTAGTGACAATACGCTTCTCAAACTCTGCAATATATGCTTCATCAATAACATGACAAAAACTGGTAATTTCAAATTTGGTCACATCTAACACTAGTCCTCTCCTACCTCTTCTAACTGACAATTACTATCTTTTTCAAAGTTGCAATT